>NZ_FYDV01000042.1:0-1365 GCF_900187535.1 Pseudomonas sp. Irchel s3a18
AAAATGTATGGTCAGCCCATCTCCTGCAACCTCTTTGGCTGTTTTCGGTAAAGCTGGCTTGCGCTAATGTATCCGGGCTCATGGTGAGCGCTGTGGCAACAGCGCTCGGCCCTCGATGAGTAGCCGCTCCCGACTGTCCTGAAAAGCCCCTCAGCCTCGAACGCTGATTTTTTTGCCAGGTTCTCAGTCGGGCCGTTTGCCGTTTACTGTCATCAGTCAGTGACGTCGCAAAAGCCGGTGGGAAAGCTGTACGTTCAAGCGTGCGGATGTGGGTCGTACTGGCCGCCTTTGGCCAGTACCGCCCACACGATGCGCGCCAGTTTGTTAGCCAGCGCGCACGCCACAACGTTGGAATGGCGACGTGTCAGCAACTCTCGAACCCAAGCCCCAAGGGCATCTTCGCGCTTGTCGATATACCGCATGATGGCCCGCGCACCCTGTACCAGCAGCTGGCGTATGTGCTTATCGCCCCGCTTGCTGATCCCCAGCAACAGCGTTTTGCCGCCGGTGGAATACTGCCTGGGTACCAGCCCCAGCGAGGCGGCAAAATCACGCCCGCTTCGATAGTTCGATGCATCGCCGATGTCGGCCAGGACCGCGCTGGCGGTGATCGGGCCGATGCCGGGAATACTCTGCAAACGACTGCCGGCCTCATCGTCTTTCAGCTGCTGCTTCAGCTCGGACTCGATGTCCTTGATTTCATCTCGCAGCTGTTGAATCTGCCGATAGAGGCGCATCACCACCCCCTTCAAACCCAGCGGGAGTGGGTGCTGTGGGTTGTCCAGCAGCGTCGGTACGCGACCCAGGCCGGCAACGCCGACAGGCAAACTGATGCCAAACTCCAGCAGAAAGCCATGAATCTGATTGGTCATGGCGGTGCGCTGGCCAATCAACGAATCGCGCACGCGGTGCAAGGCTGACAGTGTTTGTTGCTCTGCGGTTTTGATCGAGCAGAAGCGCATCGCGGGGCGGCTTGCCGCCTCGCAGATCGCTTCGGCATCAATGAAGTCGTTTTTGTTGCCTTTGACGAACGGTTTGACGTACTGCGGGGCGATCAGCTTCACCGCGTGGCCCAATGCGCCAATCTGCCGGGCCAGCCAATGCGCACCGCCACAGGACTCCATCACCACCGTGCAGGCTGGCAACTGGGCCAAGGTGCAAAGCAATTGGCCGCGACTGGTCTTTTTGCGCAGCACCTGATGGCCTTTGGCGTCCTGGCCATGCAGGTGGAAACTGTGTTTGCCGATGTCGATACCGAGAAGCGTCATCGTATTCATGAGAGATCCTCCGTCCGAAAACGAGAAAAGCCCTGCAAGCGTAAACCTGCAGGGCTTCTCGGTCAGGCTGACCATCTCATTAGCCCCG
>NZ_FYDV01000003.1:0-262155 GCF_900187535.1 Pseudomonas sp. Irchel s3a18
GAGCATTGGAACCACCTGATCCCATCCCGAACTCAGCAGTGAAACGATGCATCGCCGATGGTAGTGTGGGGTTTCCCCATGTGAGAGTAGGTCATCGTCAAGATTAAATTCCGAAACCCCTATCTGCATCTGCAGGTAGGGGTTTTGTTTTTGTGCGCGAAAAAGTTGGCACAGTCCGTTCCGGGTACTTACGCCTGCTTCCCTGCCTCCCCCTACGTTTGAAGCGCGGACCTGTGGCACTTGCCAGTCGCTTGACGTTAACGTAAACATAAGCGCTGGCGCCGATTGTCCATGGCGCAGGTTTTGCTTGAGGGAAGGGGTGTCCGGGTTATCGGGCAAACTTCCCTTTACTGCCTTCTGAACCGGGTGTAGACATTTCCCCAGGACTTGCGTGGTTCGTCGCGAGTGAGGACATGGCCCCGTGAGCGGCTGGGCGGATCGATCCGGAGCGCTTGATGACCCTTATAAAAACAATAACCCCAGAGCTGCAACACGAAGCCCGGTTGGCCCGGGAAAAACTTCACCTTGAAGGCGAAGTCCCCAATGGGGTGTTGCGCGCCGAAATCGATGCGTCATGGCGGCGCAGTCTCAGCCATGGCGTGCACTTCAACAGCAAACACGAACTGACGCTGGAGTCGAGCGCCAGCCTGGAAGTGTTGCTGGCGAGCAATCGCCTGCTGATCGATGCGGCGATGCCGGCCATTGATTACCTGGCCGAGCGTCAGGGCAAGGAAGGGCTGATTATCCTCGCCAACTCCGATGCGACCATTCTCGCCGTCGAAGGACGCGCCGACCGTCTCAAGGGCAGCGGCCTGCAAGACATCACCCTCGGTGCCTGCTGGAGCGAAGCCGCTCGCGGCACCAATGCGCTGGGCACTGCGCTGGTGGAAGCGCGGCCAACCCTGATCGATTGTGGTGAACACTACCTCGACCGCCTCACCGATTTTTCCTGCACTTCGGTGCCGATTCACTGCCCGCAAGGCGATATTCTCGGCGTCCTCGACCTGACCCGCGAAGGCCCGCTGGGACGGGTGCATGACAGCACCGCGCTGCTGGCCATGGCGGTCAGCCAGATTGAGAGTCGGGTGTTCAACGCAAGCTTCCCCGATCAGATCGTCCTGGCCTTTCATAGCCGACGCCAATACCTCGAGTCGCCTTGGCAGGGGTTGTTGGCCGTGAGCCTGGGCGGGCAGATCCTGGCGGTCAGCGCCCAGGCCTGCCAGTTGCTCAACGCCGAGCGCTCGGCCCTGGTCGGCCATCGATGCGAAGAGTTTCTAGGGGTCGATGGCCTGCAGTTGCTGTCGCGCCTGCAACAGGGGGGGATCGGCAGCCTGCAAACCGCCAAGGGCGAATTCTTCTACAAGACGCTGCGCGCGCCGCAACGCTCGATCAACGTCAGCACACCGCCGCGCAGCGTCGCAAAAACCACCAAGGCTGCTCCCGATCTCGATGCCCTGGCCGGGAGCAATACGCGCTATGCCCGTGCATTGCACATGGCCCGCCAAGGCCTGGCCAATGAGTTGCCGGTGTTGCTGTTGGGGGAGACCGGCACCGGCAAGGAAGTCATTGCCCGGGCGCTGCACATGGCCGGCAGTCGTTGTGACAAACCCTTTGTCGCGGTCAATTGTGCGGCGATCCCGGAAGGGCTGATCGAGTCCGAATTGTTCGGTTATCGCGAAGGCGCCTTCACCGGCTCGCGACGGGGCGGGATGATCGGTCGCCTGCAACAGGCCCACGGCGGCACGCTGTTCCTCGATGAAATCGGCGACATGCCCCTGGCATTGCAAGCGCGCCTGCTGCGAGTGCTGCAGGACCGCAAGGTCGCGCCCCTGGGGGCGGGCGAAGAACAGGACATCGACGTCGCGCTGATTTGCGCCACGCACCGCGACCTTAAGCGCCTGGTGGAGGACAAACAGTTTCGCGAAGACCTGTTCTACCGGGTCAATGGCATCAGCGTCATGTTGCCGGCCTTGCGCGAGCGCGACGACTTCAGTGAGCTGGTGACGCGTTTGCTGACCCGGCTCGACGCTCCGGCGGTGACGCTCAAGGACGAGCTGAGCAACCTGCTCGGCGGTTACCATTGGCCGGGCAACATCCGCCAACTGGAGATGGTACTGCGTACCGCGCTGGCCATGCGCGAGCCCGGTGAAACCGTACTGAGCCTGGAGCATTTGCCCGACAGCATGCTCGACGAGCTCAATGCGGCAGAGCGCTCGCCCGGCGGCAGTATCCGTGAGAACGAACTGGAGCTGATTCGCCAGTCCCTCGACAGTCACCAGGGCAATGTTTCGGCCGCCGCCGATGCCCTGGGTATCAGTCGTGCGACCTTGTACCGCAAGCTCAAGCAGTTGCGCAGCTGATGCGCCGCTTGATTGTCAGGCTGGTCGACAGTCCCGACCCGCAAGCGCTGGACACGGCCCTGGCGTGGCTCTACGGTTTCGTGCGTCCGCATCGGCTGGCCATCGCCGGGCTGCTGGGGCTGTCGGTGTGCGCCTCGCTGCTGGTGTTGGTGCAGCCCTGGTTGACCAAGCTGCTGATCGACGATGGCTTGCTGGCCCGGGATTTCTCCATGCTGGTGTTGATCGCCGGGTTGATGATCGTCGCCGGGCTCCTGGGTACCGCGCTGTCGGGGATCAATCGCTACCTGCACACGCGTCTGTCCGGACGGATCCTGTTTGCCTTGCGTGACGACCTTTATCGGCACCTGCAGAGCTTGTCGCCGGGTTTCTACGGACAACGAAGGATCGGTGACTTGATGTCGCGCCTGGACGGTGACGTCGCGGAGATCCAGCGTTTTGCCGTCGACTCCCTGTTCTCGGCGGTCTCCAGCGTCATCGGCCTGGTGTGTGCAGTGGCCATGTTGCTGACCTTGTCCTGGAAGCTGTCATTGCTGGCGCTGGTCCTGATTCCGCTGGACGTGCTCTGGCTGCGCTGGATGCGGCGCAAGGTCGAGCGTGATGTGCGCCGGTTGCGCGAGCGTTCGGCGGACATGTCCTCGTTCATGGTCGAAACCCTGCCGGTGATGAAGTTCATCCAGTCCGCCGGTCAGCAGCAACGCGAAGCCCGGCGTCTGGAAACCCTGGGCCAGGGCTATATGAGCCAGTTGTTGCGTCTGCAAGTCACCGAGTTTTTCACCCAGGCAGTCCCCGGTACATTGACCTCGTTGTCGCGGGCCTGTGCCTTTCTCATCGGTGGTTACTGGGTGGTGCAGGGCACCTGGCAGCTAGGCGCCCTGATTGCCTTTTCCACCTACCTGGGGATGGCGGTCGGCCCCGTGCAAAGCCTGCTCGGCTTGTACGTGGCGATCCAGCGGATGACCGTCAGCCTCGGCCGGGTGATGGAGTTGCGCGGCGAACAACCGACCGTCACCACGCCGCTTGTGCCACGACCGATGCCGGACAGTGGTGAGCTGCGATTCGACAACCTGTACTTCAGCTATCCCGGTCGCCCGTCCACCCTGCGCGGTATCGAGGCGCGGATTCCCTACGGCATGAAGGTCGCCCTGAGTGGTGGTTCCGGTGTCGGCAAATCGACCCTGATCGACCTGCTACAACGCCATCACGATCCACAGTCCGGCCGTGTGCTGCTGGGGGATGTCGACCTGCGGGAGCTGGACCTGTTCCAGCTGCGACAGCGCATTGCCGTGGTCAGCCAGGACATCGTGCTGTTTCGAGGCAGCCTGGCCGATAACCTGGCGTACGCCGTGCCGGATGCCAGTCGCGAAGCCGTGGCTGAAGTGGCGCGACTGGCCCAGCTCGACAGCCTGATCGCCACGCTGCCTGAAGGACTCGACAGCCCCTTGGGCGAACGTGGCCAGCAGTTGTCCGGTGGGCAGAAACAACGGATTGCCATCGCCCGCGCCTTGTTGCAGGACCCGCTGATCCTGGTGCTCGACGAGGCCACCTCGGCAGTCGACGAGGCCACGGAACGGGACGTGATCGAGGCCATCGACCGACTGTTTGCCGGGCGCACTCGTATCCTCATCAGTCATCGCCCCTCGACCCTGGCCGATGCCGACCTGCGCTTTGAATTGTTCGATGGCGTGCTCATGCCTGTGCAGGTGCAGCATGAAGCCTGAACTGAGGATCGGTGTCGTCGACAGCGGCCACTCGGTTGCGCAACGGCCGCGGGTGAGCGTTGGGCGGCGGTTCTACCTGGTGGACGAGGGTGTGGCCGATGACGCCTTGCGTGATGACCCGATCGGCCATGGCAGTGCCGTGGTCGAGGCCATCAGCCAGCGCGCGGCTTCTGCCCGCTTGTGCGTGGCCCAGGTGTTCGACCAGCGCGGGGTGACCAGCGCCCTGCAAATCGCTACGGCCATCGATTGGCTGGTGACGCAGGACGTGCGGGTGATCAACCTCAGTCTGGGCTTGCGCCAGGACCGCAGCTTGCTGCGTGAAGCCTGCTCGGCGGCAGTCGCCCGTGGTGTGCTGCTGTGTGCATCGAGTCCGGCGCAAGGCGAGGGCGTGTACCCGGCGAGCTATCCGCAGGTGTTGCGGGTGACCGGTGATGCGCGTTGCAGTGAGCAGCAGTGGTCGTGGCTGAACAGCCAGCAGGCCGATTTCGCCGCCTGTGTACGGGGCACCTATGCCGGGCAGTCCGGTGCCAGCCTGGGCTGTGCGGCGTTGACCGGGCATATCGCCAGCTTCCTCGGCGAGCACCGCGATGCCAGCAATGCCCAGGTGCTGCAATGGCTGCGTGACAATGCCCACTATCGCGGCCCTGAGCGACGAGCGTGGACATGAGCGATGTGCTGATTCTTGGTGCTGGACCCGCGGGTTCGGCGGTGGCCCTGGGGTTGCGACGCATGGGCTATGGGGTGACCCTGGTCAGCGACTGGCGGCGGTTCGCAGCACTGGAAGGTGTCTCGCAACGGGTGCTTGAGGCCTTGCGCGGTGCTGGTCTGCATCAGGCGCTGGCCGACGCCACGCTGCCGTCCCAACGCCGGGTGTCATGGAACGGCCTGCAGCATGCACAAAACATCGAATACCTGTTGGACCGGCCGCGCTTCGATCAAGGCCTGCGTGAAGACCTGCAGCGGGCCGGCGTCGAGTTGATCGAAGGCCGCGTGCTGGCGGTTCACTCCGATGCGTCAGGCCATCGGGTCGAGGTCGAGGGGCATGGCCAACAGTACAGCGGGTTTCTGGTGGAGGCGCGTGGTCGTCAGGCGCCGGCACTCGGCAAAGGCCGGCGCGGGCCGGAAACCGTCAGCTTGCTCAATCGCTGGCAAGGCGCGCCCGGCAGCACCGCCAGTGCGGTGCAAAGCCTGGAGGACGGTTGGGCCTGGATGGCGCGACGGGCCGATGGCCAATGCTATTGGCAGTTGACGGTGGATGTGGCCAGCGCCGAGTTGCCCGCCAAGGCCCAGTTACTCGACTACTGTCGGCAACGCCGCCAAGGCTCGGCACTGGCCGCTGAACTGTTCGGTTCGGCGGCTGAAAACGATCTGCATCTACATGCCCGCAGTAGCACCGCGATTCTCCATCCGCAGCTATGTGGCGACAACTGGATTCGGGTGGGCGATGCGGCCATGGCGGTGGATCCGCTGTCAGGCAACGGTATCTTTCAGTCCCTGTCGTCGGCCTTGCAGGCACCCGTGGTGATCAACACGCTGCTGCGCAAACCCGAACGGGCGGCGCTGGCCCGGCGTTTTCACCAGCAACGGGTCGAGCAATTGTTTTTACGTTTCGCGCGCATTGGCCGGGATTTCTATGCCGATGAGCTGCGCTGGCCGCAGCACCCGTTCTGGCAGGCGCGCCGCCAATGGCCGGACAGCGAAGTCGCGCACAAGGCGGCGGATTTCTCGACCTTGAGCATCGGGCACGCTCCAGTGTTGCGCGATGGGTTTGTCGACGAGGCCGAGGTGGTGATCACTGCCGATCAACCCTTGGGCATCTGGCATGTGCAAGGGGTGGAGCTGGCGCCGCTGGTGCGCCGCTTGCGTACCCAACCCACCGAGCAGGTGCTGGCGGGGTTGACTGTGGAGCAAGGGCGTAGGGTGCGCAGCTGGTTGTTGGCACAGGGCTTCAAGCCCTGATGTGCCTATTCACGCATGCCGCTCAACCAGACGTGACCGCAGTCTTTGTGGCAAGCTCGCTCGCCACAGACCAGGACAGGCGCTCCCCCATCAATCCACTGTGAGAGAGCGCCACCCATCACAGCTTGATCAACACCGACTTCAATTCGGTGTAATGCTCGATCGCCGCGTAGCCCATCTCCCGGCCCACGCCGGACATTTTGTAACCCCCGAACGGCAACGCCGGGTCCAGGGCGCTGTGGCAGTTGACCCAGACCGAGCCTGACTTGATCCGTGGAATCATCCGGTGCACCGCCGCCAGGTCGTTGGACCAGATACTCGCCCCCAGGCCATAGGGACTGTCGTTGGCCATGCGCACGGCATCGGCTTCGTCATCGAAGGGAATCGCCACCAGCACCGGGCCGAAGATCTCTTCCTGCACCAGTGAGTGCTGTTGATCGACGTCGACAATCACCGTCGGCTTGACGAAGAACCCCGGGCCGAATTGCTCACCGCCGCAGGCAATGGTCGCACCGCTTTGACGGCCCATTTCGATGTAGTTGTACACCCGTTCCTGTTGCCGGGCGGAGATCAGCGGGCCCATTTCCACACTCGAATCCAGGCCGTTACCCAGCTTCATGGCGTTGGCGATGCCGGCGATGTCGGCCACCACATTGTCGAAATGCTTGCGCTGCACATAAAGCCGGGAGCCAGCGCAGCAGACCTGGCCCTGGTTGAAGAAAATCGCACTGGCCGCACCCGCTGCGGCGCTGTTGAGGTCAGCGTCGGCCATGACGATGGTCGGTGACTTGCCGCCCAGTTCCAGGGTGACCCGGGTCATGGAGTCCATGGCAATCTTGCCGATCTGTTTACCCACGGCGGTGGAACCGGTGAAGGTCAACTTGTCCACCAACGGATTGTGGGTCAGGGCGGAGCCCGCAGTGATGCCGGTGCCGGTGACCACGTTGAACACGCCGCTGGGGTAGCCGGCTTCCAGCACCAGTTCAGCGAGTTTGAGGGCAGTCAGCGGGGTTTCATCCGCCGGCTTCAGTACCACGGTGCAGCCGGTGGCCAGGGCCGGGCCGAGTTTCCAGCAGGCCAGCAGCAACGGGAAGTTCCAGGCGACGATGGCACCGACCACACCGACGGCTTCACGGCGGATGAAGCTGTGGAACTGATCGTCGGGCATCAGCGGCAACGACACCTCGACGCTGGAACCTTCGATCTTGGTCGCCCACCCGGCCATGTAGCGCAGGAAGTCGATGGACAGTTGTACGTCCATCACCTGCGCCACCGCTGCGCTTTTGCCGTTGTTCAGGCATTCCAGTTGCGCCAGGATCTCTGCGTCGCGCTGCATCAGGTCGGCGAGTTTCCACAGCAGGTTCTGCCGCTCGCGAGGGCGGGTGCGGGTCCAGGCCGAATCGTCGAAGGCGTGGCGGGCGGCAAGCACGGCACGGTCGACATCCTCCGGCGTGGCCTTGGGCACCACGCACAGCACGTCGCCGGTGGCCGGGTTGTGCAGGGGCATGGTCTGGCCGTCGGCGGCCTCGACCCATTCGGCGCCAATCAGCATGCGCGGGGCGCGTTGGATAAAGGCGGTGGTGGCGGGGAGCGGGGTTGCAATAGCCATGACAGAATCTCTTGTTGTGCGTGAGGCGAGGGCTTTCGCAACCCCTGTGCCAGTTTTTGCTGGCGCTTAAGTTGATGATTCCAGTTGTTTTTATCTGGCGTAGTGGGAATACGTCGGATACAAGCTGTCGCAAATTGCGAATGCCTTGAGACAAGTCCGGCCTGAACTTATACGGCGTGGGTTCTTGGTAAGGGGCACCCCTTTCAAGATTTTTGCACTTTGGCCGCCTTCTTGAGTACTCGATCCGTCGACACATGAGCATGCGCCGCCTTGCCCTCTGATCATCAAGCTGAAGCGCATGACTGGGAAAGTGTTGAACATTCAGTGTTCCTTTTTTGCCCCGCCGTAGGGCCGGCTCTCGTGCGCAGATGGAGCTAGCTCCAAAAGAGCGACAATCCGGCCATACCTGACCCACTATATTCATAGTGATGCGAAAGTTAACAAGATTAAAAAATAATTGCTGTAGGAAATGTCCTGAAATCAATTCGGATATTCAATTATTTAGATGGTCGCAACGTTAATGGCAGGGACATTGAAAGTGCTGTCGAGTCAATGTCTCCCCTGTGCCGCCCCATAGGCTGGGGATGTCTACAGTGCCGAGGGCCGTCCATATGCATTGGGAGTCAGTGCCATAGTTGGTACATATACTAACCATAAAAATGGTCTGAGCCGATCACCCATCAGGCAATTGCTCAGGCCTAGTATGTTTTGTGCTTTGAAGACCCGTGAGCGAGTTAGCAATGGTCGGTATCGAGCTTGGTAAGTACTCCTTTCACGTGCGAGGCCAGAATGTATCGGCTCTCGAGAGGTGGTTGTGTGGTAATTGACTTTCTGCGATATGAAAAAAAATCTTGACATGAAAAAAAGATTAATATTTTATGTGTCCCATAACTTTTCAAGTGGGTTGAGAAGTTAACCAGTGGAAATGGATGTATTGGCATTGTTTAGCGCTGCGTTGCGCCAGACTCATAAGGATATGTTTATGTTTATATTTTTGACCCTCTTCGCTCCGGCTATTGATTGGCGCCCTGGATATGCTCGCAGGCTGAGTCCGTAAGTCTGCACCTTGCGTCTTTGCCAAATTTTGCTTGGCGTTAAGCTCGTTATTCTTTACAGATAGTGTGTGGCGCCGCTTGCTTGGCGGCAGATACACCAGAATTTTATCCAGTGATTGTGATTGCTTTCAATACGCCATTGATCGGGTGTTTGAAATCTAATATTCCATTAAGTTAATTGGGGGGTGTTGCTGTGTCGGAGCGCATTAAAGTAGTCATTTCTGGGGCCGATCGTGTAGCGCATAGCTATATTTCTAAATTAAATCCCTCGCGTTATGAGGTGGATTTGATTCCCGAGTCGCTTCCTGATCAAGCACGTGTTATTTCCGTCATCACTGACGCGCACATCTACATTCATGCCGGTGAGGAGATACTGACAGAAGCGATCTTGCAGCATGCTGAGAAATTGAAGCTAGTGGCATGCCTGGCTTCTGGTGCCGAGCACTTGGTCGATATCGATGCGGCTGATCGTTTGGGTATCGCAGTTACCAATACTCCAGGCTTGAAAGTGATGTACGAAGCCATGGGTGAGTTTCTGCTGGGATTGGTAATTGCCTTGCGCCGAAAGTTGATTTACTTCCACACAGAGCAAAAAAACGGTCGCTTACACGAAACGGACACCCCGCTGCTCAAGGATGCGGTGATCGGTATCATCGGCATGGGTAAGGTCGGTTCTCGAGTGTCGAGGATGATGCACGATGCGTTCAAGTCCAGGATTGTCTACACCTCCAACTCGCAAAAGCCAGATATAGAGCGCGATACGCAGGCGCAACGACTGTCGCTGGAAGCCTTGCTGGAAACAAGTGATGTGGTGATTCTGGCGTGCCCTTACAACGACTCTACACTGGGCTTCATCGCAGAGCATGAGCTTTCCCTGATGAAGCCCACGGCGATCCTGATCAATACGTCAGCGTCCTCTCTAGTTGATGGCCAGGCGGTCTACAAGGCCCTTCTCGAGCAGAAAATTGCCGGTGCCGCGTTCGACGACAAGAACTGGAATGCTCCGCCGCTTATCAAGAATGGCAAGACGATCAACATGCCGATCGCGATGCTCGACCTGCCGGATGATCGCTTCATCTGTACGCCCTATGTAGGTGCTATGACCTCGGAAGTGTGGGATGAGATGGCGAGTGTGGCCATCGGTTCGGTTCTGCACTTCATCGAGCATGGTTCTGACAGGAATCTTTATAACCGGAACCTGGACACGACCAGGCATGCCCAACGCTCGGGCTCTGGTTCGCCGTTTGCCGCAATACTGGAAGGCTGAGCCTGGGTGGAAGCTGTATGAGCGACGATTTAACGCAAATACGTCTCCGGCAGGCGCTGCAGGGGCATGAGTCGGTCGAACTGCTTTTTCCTGGTGAGCCTGGTTACGATGAAGGGCGTCAGGTCTACAACAGGATTCACGACCTGCACCCCTTGCTCATTGTGCGCACCCTCAACCGTGCGGCGATTAGAGCAATGCTTGAGGTGGTTGCCGATAACCAGCTTGAACTCGCCATCCGTGGTGGCGGGCACCATATTGCCGGGTTTGGTTCGACCGAAGGCGGTGTGTTGCTCGATTTCTCTGGGTTCAACGGCGTACAAATCGATGCGTTTCAGGGCATCGCCAGGGTTCAGCCTGGTGCCCGTTTGAGGGATCTGGACGCGACATTGTGCCCTCAGGGATATGTCGTGCCGACCGGGACCGTCAGCGATACCGGGATTGCCGGGCTGACTCTTGGTGGCGGTATCGGTTGGTTTGTCGGAACTCTGGGGTTTACTTGCGACAACCTGGTAGGCGCCGACGTGATGCTCGCCAGTGGCGAGGTCGTCAGAGCCGAGGACCCGCAGCACCAGGATCTGCTATGGGGCCTTCGCGGAGGCGGGGGCAATTTTGGCGTTGTGCTGGAGTTTCGGTATCGCCTATCGAAGCTGCCCAACGTTTACTGTGGTTCGATCACGGTTACGACACCGGAGATTCCCCGGGTGCTTATGCAACTGGGGGATTACATGGAGCATGTTTGTCCACCGAATCTGGTGCTGGCTCCTATCTTCACACCCGGCGTGGATAGCGAGCACTGCGTTTTATCGATTGACTTTTGTCTCAGCGATTATCTGGACATCGATGCCATCAGAGCGTTGGAAACCGCGCTGAATCTTGTGGGTAGCCATCGGTTCGTAACGGATGATTTCCGAACCTGGCAAGCCTGGTTCGACGACAGGTTCCAACCACCGATGAGGGGGTACTGGAAGTCGATTTGCCTGGATGATTTTACCAGCAGCACCATGGATGCATTGCTAACCGCAGCGTCCAGCATGCCAGGTAAGCGATGCAGCATTACGATCGAACATCTGAACAAATCGCGACGTTCGGCAATACCTGGCGATTCCGTTTTCCCGCTCAAGTCGAGAGGCTATGGCATTCTGTTTTCTGCCCGGTGGGTTGAAACCCAGGACGATAAAGTTTTTGTGCACTGGGTTAGAGCTGCTGCGCTGGAAGCCACGGGTAGTGATGGAGTCGCTGCGTATTCCAACTACTCTTTTGCCGACAGCTCGTTACGTACGTCGTTGTTCGGTAGCGATAGTGAGCGCTTGCTCGAGGTCAAGAAACGGTACGACAAGGATAATATGCTTAGGCGCAACCACAATATTAGCGCGAGCAAAGAGGGTACCACCCACTCAGCTGATTAATGGTGAGGGGAGGGAGTATCAGGTGGCTCGGGCACCCACTAATTAAGTAGGTAGTCGTAAGCCAGAGCCTTACTTTCTTTCACCCTTTTGCCCGGGCGCAGCGGTTTTGCGCTGGGGAAGCAAGACAGATAAATGGGGGAGAATGCCCGGTGGCTTGGGCGCCAACTACTTAAGTTGGTAGTCGTGAGTTCGAGTCTCACTCTCCTCCACCATTTTTGCCCGGGTGCAGCGGTTTTGCGCTGGGGAAGCAAGGCAGATAAATGGGGGAGAATGCCCGGTGGCTTGGGCGCCAACTACTTAAGTTGGTAGTCGTGAGTTCGAGTCTCACTCTCTTCCACCATTTTTGCCCGGATGCAGCGGTTTTGCGTTGGGGAAGCAAGGCAGATAAATGGGGGAGAATGCCCGGTGGCTTGGGCGCCAACTACTTAAGTTGGTGGTCGTGAGTTCGAGTCTCACTCTCTTCCACCATTTTTGCCCGGGCGCAGCGGTTTTGCGCAGGGGAAAGCAAGGCAGATAAATGGGGGAGAATGCCCGGTGGCTTGGGCGCCAACTATTTAAGTTGGTAGTCGTGAGTTCGAGTCTCACTCTCTTCCACCAGTTACCGGAAGTTCGGGTTGTTCATTTCGGCGAGAGATTGATTGAGCCGCTGGTGACTACACCATATTTCTTGTGTGTGCTGACTTAAATGAAGGGTACAGGTATGCAGTGGATTGCAGAAGGTCGGCGGATCATCAAAGTTGCGGTGCCACTTTCAATCGTTTATTTGATTGAAAGTATGATGGCCTTCGTTGACTCCGTATTCATGGGGCGCTTTCGTGCAGATGAAATTGCCGGCTATGGCTTGGGGGCTCGTATTGTTTTTGACGCGACCAATGTCATTTGTCTATGCGTCATTGGCATGGTCGCCGTTTTCTCGGCCAAGTACGACGCGATCAAAGACAAGCGAGCCGTGGAAACGCATGTGCAGCACGGTTTCTACATGTGTTTTCTGCTCAGTCTGCCGGTCGCCCTGGTGACGTTGAATCTTGGTAGTTTGCTGGTTGCCTTCAATGTCGACCCGGCGGTCGCCTTGCAGGCAGATCAATATGCGCAAGGCGCAGTGTACTCAATCCTGCCACTGGCCTTGTTCTGCGTCCTGCGAGACCACTCGGCGGCGGTTTCTGACTTCTCGTCGATTTTCTACATCACGCTATTCGCCAGCGTTTTCAAAGCGGTGATTTCCTACGTACTGATTCTTGGCGAGTTTGGTTTTCCGCGGCTGGGTGCATACGGTGCCGGCCTTTCGACCTCCCTGGTCAGTTGGGGAATGCTGGTTGCGGAAGTCGTTCTCTATTCCCTGAGCAATCGTAAATCCGGCAAGACGTACGCCATCTTCACCGGGTGGGTGGCTCCCAGGCTGTCCCTGGTGAAAAAGTACCTGGCGATGGGCTTACCCCTATCGGCGAATAGCCTGGTCATTTCTCTGATGTTCATCGTGCTGATGCTCTTGACGGAGAAAGTAGGGACCTTGGAGCTGGCTGCGGCACAACTGGTGTTTTCCTATATCTACCCGGTGTTCATGCTGGTTGAAGGGGTTCGTGAAGCCATCGCCATTCGTGTCGCTCAAGAACATGCGCTAGGTAATGTGCACAAGGTGCGCAAACTGACGGTGGTGGCTAGCATGGTCAGCATGTTGTTCTTGTTTCCTTTCGCCTTCGTCGTATTTTTCGATTCCACGTTGGTCGCATCAATGTTCTTCAACGTCAACGAATCATCGAATCTTGACCTGCTGACCCAGTTCAACCTGATTATCGGTTTTGCCGCTCTGAGCATCGTTGTCGAGTGTGTCCAGGTCATTCTGCTCGGGGCGCTGAAGGGCCTGGAAGATACCAAGGTGCCATTCCTTATCAACACTACTACTGCTTGGGTGATCGGCGTGGCGGGGGGGTATCACCTGGCGTTTAACCTGGATCAGGGGGTCGTCGGTCTGTGGGTGGCGCTGATTCTCAGCCACCTCCTGTCGTTGTTGCTGTTGACGGTACGACTATTACTTGTCACCCGACCCAACAGTCCTCTGCTCTGCGCGAGCTCGGTACACGACTAGTCGCCACCATCCGTCAGGACGGTCGAATCGGGCCTGGCGGCTAATCATCAGGGTTTCGGAAAGATCGCCGGTCTGTACAGGGGGAGTGCGTATGCGTGAAGTACTGGCTACTTACATTGACGCTTATGACGTTGCGATTGATTGTCTTGAGCAATTACAGGGCACTGAGCTTGCGATTGTCGTTGATCAGTTGTTGTCGCGAATCGCGGCCTGCGACGATGTGCTGATCAACAATGTACTTAAGCATCATCGTCATCTACTTGAACTCAGCAGTGAGGAGTGGGCGTGGTTCTTGCCTGGCATTCTTGAATTAGAACGCAACAGTGCCTTTGTCGCGGCTTACCTGATAGAAAAGATCCCGCTGCTCAAGCAGCACCTGGATATGCAAGCTTTCGTTGAGTTTTTGCTAGCCATTAAAGATCATTCGGCACGTGGTCTGTCCTATCTGATCGGCACTTCCGACTCTGCTCTGTGTGATGATCTGGAGTCGATCCTGGAGGCGGTAGGCGTCGTTTACTATCGGGCCGCCATGGACTGTGTGTTGCGTCATAAGGACGAACTGGGCCCTTGCTGCGCTCCCTTGCTCATCCACATCAAGAACTATAGCCGGCACTTGCCTGCCACTGACCTGGATGCGCTGGTGGCTTTGGTCTGCGCTGTGCATGCCCGTTACGGCAGTTTTGGCGCCGTTGCCTTACTGGAAAATGCCGATGAGGTATTTGCCCAACATAGCATTCAGGCAGTACATGAGCGCCTGGACCACCTGTTAGATGAACATGTCGACTATTTTCATTATCTGCTTGCCAATGGCTTGCCGCAGGTTGGAGCGGTTCGCACGGACACCGCTTCGGTTGAACAATTGGATGGCGCAAGTATGACCTCGCATATCGACGCCCCTGGGGTGTTCGATGGCGGGTTGGTCTCTGCGATTATTTCCAATATGAACCTCATGGATCAGAAAACACTTGAGAACATGCGTTTTCAGTTGTCGACCAGTGATTTTAATCGCTGGCTCGAACAGCAGCCTGCTTTCGCGAATGCCCGCATGCATATCGCCGATGCCTATGCCGGTGCTTGGTTTTCATCGTTCGATTATTGGGGCGGAGAGATGGGGGTCGCGCGTTTCAGGGCGCTGATAGGGCAGGCTATAGACGCGACCTATGACAAGGTGGCTCGGCAATCCTTGGTTTACAGGAACAAGTCGCTGTTCGACCGACATGCCGAGTACACCGAAGCCCGCTTGCGATTGATGATAGATACGGCATTTCCAATCGATAGCAACGGATCGCGGGCACCCGAGGATATTGCAAGTGTCAGGACTTATCTCGACGACCATAACCGGGAGGATTTGCGAGATCGGCATTCGAAGCAGCGGGTATTCATCAGTACCTGGAACAGAAACCCATGGCAGGACTACAGTCGTTCCGACGAGTTCTACTCCTGTACCGGTATTGGTGATTACGCTGTCAATAATGCCCCAGGTTATCTGGTTGAGCCGAATTTATGTCGCCTGTATGTCTGGTATCAAGGGCGGCGCATTGGCCGTATTAATCTGATTGCCGTAGCCGATGTCGAGGGTACGCCGGGGTTGTTGCTTGACGGCGTCGAGGGTGGCGGTCGTCTGTTGCAGTCCGAAGAGCGGGTCCTGGACATCCTGGGCAGTGTCTCTGAGTTCGCAAAGCGCTGTGGGTTGAGAGCCTATTACATCAACTGCAAGGCGACCTACAACAATGTACCAAAGCAGTTCATAGCCCAGGCAGTTCGCCATGTAGGGCTACCAGTGACGCATTGTTATCTACGTCGCTTTTACCAAGGACTGGAAATTTATCAGGCGATGCCCCATGGACTCATACCGTTCTTCGAATCCTTCGGGAATAACCTGTCCGGGGTGGTGAGTGGCCTGAAAATCACGTTGCCCTAGCGGCCAACGTTCACAAGGAAGTGTTATGTTGACTACATTGACTGATCATGAATACCTGGCCCTGAATTCGACCTGCAGCTTTGCTGACGGGCACGCTTATCATGAGTTATCCAAGGGGCTGGAGGGTGTTGTCGAGCAATTGCCCACCATTTGGCATGACTGCAATCAAACCAAAGTTCGCGACATGGAGAGGTCTTTCAAGACCGAATGGGCCAACCTGCTGGACTCTAGCGAGTTGTTGCGACACGATCACTTCAGAGTTTCTCCGACTGCATCCAACTCTATCGATATCGTTGCGACACTACTTGCCGAGCGGGCTCAGCGAGTGTTGCTGATCGAACCCACGTTCGACAACCTGTACTTAATGCTTAAGCGTCGAGGTTGTGAGGTGTCGCCTCTCAGCGAGCAGTCGATGATAGAGGCGATTGACCAAGATAGGCTGGTCGAGCTATTAGATGGTTTTTCGTTCGATACCTTGTTCCTGGTAAACCCTAACAATCCCACCGGTTATCTGATTCGCGAACAACAATTCAAGGTGATAGCCGAGTACTGCCAAAGACAGAACAAGGTCTTGGTGGTTGACTCTACCTTTCGCTTCTATGCCAGGGATCCCTTCAATGATTATGCCGCGCTATTGAAGGCTGGCGGTTCCTTCGTGGTAATCGAAGACACCGGCAAGACCTGGCCAACCCAAGACATGAAATCGAGCATGATCGTCTATTCCGAAGATCTGGCCGCGGGGTTGGAAAAGGCCTACGAGGAGATCTACCTGTGTCATTCGCGCTTCGTCATGGGGGTTTTCGTCGACCTGTTCCGGCGCACGGCTGAAATGGGTCTGGAACAGGCTCTGGTGCATGAAATCGGGCTGCGGCGCCGCAAGGTCAGGGCCGTGCTGGCCGATACTCATTTCCGTTGTATTACCGACAGTCGTGCAACCGTGATGCCCGTAGAGTGGATCGATGTCTCGCGCACGGGGAAAACCGATGCAGAGCTCATCCAGCAGTTTTTATCGCACGGCTTCCATTGCCTGCCCGGCAGCCACTTTTTTTGGCACGCCTATTACGAGCGCGGTATCCACAGTTCCCGCTTCATTCGCATTTCACTCGCCCGTCCCTCGGCGGTATTCGAAAACGGTTTGGCTCTGCTACGCAATATCTGCAACGAACCGAACCTTGCCAGGTTAACTGTGAGCTGTTGAGTAACGCATTGCGCTCCTGCTGGTAGCTGCTCATCCATTCAGTGAGCCCAGCAGGCTTTTCTCATCTTTTTTGTGAGTCCCAATCGATGGCCTCACAAAAAAGATGATTTCTGGCCCATGCCCATGTCTGTTGGGATTCGGAACCTTCCATTTTTGGAACCGACTGGAGCTGATGCCTGTTCCACACGTCACCAATACGAAGCTCCTTCTGCCCCGTCGACCGCACCTCGGTGACTGTATGGCGCTGGTTCGCCCACCTTCCGTTCGCTCGTCGGTACCGCAGGCAGTCGCCTTCCTCCTCTGTGTGCTTAGCTCTCAAGATTCTTCCGCTCTCGTGGGTAGCGACCCTGATGTTTATCGGTCTCGTCTCAGAGTGGAACAGTTGTCGCGAAATTAAACGCGGCAGGCAAGCGATTGTCCGGGGAGTGCGTACTGGAGCTCAATCAAGTCCTTGATAACAAACACAACTTATAAGCTGGCACGCTCCGTGTATTGCTGACCTCAGACGTTTCTCTTGCCTCCATGTCCGGCACAACCGGCCATGGCAGAAACCATAAAAACGACACACAACAATAAGAAAGCTCCGTGGAGGTCCGACCTTGATGAAGAGAACACTCCGAGCAGGCATGTCCAGCGGCCTGCTGGCGCTGGCCGTCTGTGCCGCCTTGCATTCTCCCCCCAGCCTTGCGGCGCGAGACGCCCAGACCATCCTCAAGGAAACCTGCCAGGGCTGT
Organism: Pseudomonas sp. Irchel s3a18; assembly: GCF_900187535.1. Taxonomy (NCBI): domain Bacteria; kingdom Pseudomonadati; phylum Pseudomonadota; class Gammaproteobacteria; order Pseudomonadales; family Pseudomonadaceae; genus Pseudomonas; species Pseudomonas sp. Irchel s3a18. The sequence goes on from NZ_FYDV01000003.1 coordinate 17,311, forward strand.
CATACCCCTGAAGCCGACAATGCCTTGAGCCGTATCAGTCACCAGCGTAAGACCCCCGAAGGCTGGCTGATGAGCATTGCCCGCATGCAGGTCATGCACGGCTTGCAGATCAGCGATGAAGACCGTCGTACGCTGGTCAAGTACCTCGCTGATACCCAGGGCCTGGCACCGAGTGAAACCGATGGCGTGCGCTATGCGCTGGAACGTCGGCTCAACACCGTCGAGCAGTTCGACGAGCAGACCAGCCAGATGTGCGGCCGCTGCCACTCCGGTGCGCGGGTCGCCCTGCAGCGTCGGCCGGCCCAGGAGTGGGAACGCCTGGTGAACTTCCACCTCGGCCAATGGCCGTCCCTGGAGTACCAGGCCCTGGCTCGCGACCGCGACTGGTTCGACATCGCCCGCAAGGAAATGGTGCCGCTGTTGGCCAAGCGCTACGCACTGGACAACCCCGCCTGGAAGAACTGGCAGAAAACCGCACCCAAGGCCGATGCCCTGGTGGGCGACTGGAGCTTCAGCGGCCACTTGCCAGGCAAGGGCGAACTGGCCGGCGTGATGAGCATCGGAGCTTCGGGTGATGACCAGTTCAAGGTCGCGGTCAAAGGCCAATACGCCGATGGCAGCCCGTTCAATGGCGACGGTAGCGCGATCCTCTACACCGGCTACGAATGGCGCGGCAACGTGACCATCGACGGAGTGGTCATGCGTCAGGTGTTCGCCGCCAAAGGCAGCGAACTGCAAGGCCGGATGTTCGAAGCCGAGCACGATGAGCGCGGCCTCGATTTCATCGCCGCCAAACAAGGTTCCAGTCGTTTGCTGGCGGTGCAGCCGGGCTACCTGAAGGCCGGCAGTGAAACCGAAGTGACCCTGATCGGCAGCGGTCTGCAAGGCAAACCTGATTTCGGCAAGGGCGTGGAAGTGGTCGACGTCATCGCGCAGAGCCCCGAGCAGATCAAGGTCAAACTCAAGGCCAGCGCCGACGCCAGGCCAGGCCTGCGCGCAGTCACCCTCGGTGCGCTGAAAGGTCCGACCCTGTCGGTCTACAACCAGATCGCCGAAGTCAAAGTCGTGCCTGAGTTCTCCGTGGCACGCATCGGCGACGGTGGCGGTTCGACACCGAAAGTCCAGGGCCGCTTCGACGCTGAGGCCTGGGGCAAAGGCGCTGATGGCAAGCCCTACCGCATTGGCGTGTTCCCGGCACAGTGGAAGGTCGAAGCCTTCGACGACCGCGCCAGGGAAGACGAAGACGTCAAGTTTGCCGGCACCATACAGGCCGACAGCGGCGTGTTCACCCCAGGCGATGCCGGGCCGAACCCGGCACGCAAGATGTCCACCAACAATGCCGGCAACCTCAAGGTGATCGCCGCCGTCGACGACGCAGGGAAGTCCCTGACCGGCGAAGGCCACCTGATCGTGACCGTGCAACGCTGGAACAATCCACCCATTCCATAAGTGCAATGAACGCAACGGCTTCAGACACTTTTCGGAATGACCGCAAGCCCCGCATAACGGGGCCTGCACAGGAGGTTTGCCATGGGCGCTATCTTGAATCTGGTCGAACGCAACCTGCACGAAGTGCAGGTGGATGCCGACCGCATGCTGTTTCACATTCCCAGCAGTTCGCTGTTTGCCAGCGACGAGCTGACCGGCACCATCATCGATACCTTGCGCGGTCCCGGCTGTACATCGCAGGACCTGATCCAGCGCCTGGCCACACGCTTCAACGGCGAGGAAATCAACGAAACCCTGCGTGAGCTGATCTCCCTGGAACTGGTCAGCGACGGCTCGCCGCTGACCCCGGACATCGGTACCAAACGGGTCGAGCGCACGGCGATCAACACCGTGGTACTCAACGTCAACACCGGCTGCAACCTGAGCTGCACCTATTGCTACAAGGAAGACCTCGACAAGCCGTCGGCCGGCAAGAAGATGGACGTCGAAACCGCCATTGCCTCGGTGGAGATGCTACTCAAGGAGTCCCCGGATGAAGAGCGTTTTACGGTCGTGTTTTTTGGTGGAGAGCCGCTGAGCAACCGCAAGCTGATCGAATACATGGTCGACTATTGTGAGAAGCGGTTTGCCGAGGCGGGCAAGTTCGTAGAGTTCGTCATGACCACCAACGCCACGCTGCTCACCGAGGAAACGGTGGACTACCTCAACGCCCACCGCTTCGGCTTGTCGGTGAGCATCGACGGGCCGAAAACCGTGCACGACCGCAACCGTATTACCGTGGGCGGGCAGGGCACCTATGACGTGGTACGGCGCAAGGCCCAGATGCTGCTGTCGCGCTACAACAGCCGCCCGGTGGGGGCACGGGTGACCCTGACCACCGGCGTCACCGACGTCGAAACCATCTGGGATCACCTGTTCAACGAATTGGGCTTTGCCGAAGTCGGCTTTGCCCCGGTGACCTCCGGCGACATCAGCAGCTTCAACCTCACCAGCGATGAACTGGTGCAAGTGTTCGCCAACATGAAAGCACTCGGTCGCCGTTACCTGGAGGCGGCGCTGGAGCACCGCAATATCGGGTTCTCCAACCTGCACCAGCTGATCACCGACATCCACGAAGGCCACAAGAAAGCCCTGCCATGCGGCGCCGGGCTGAAGATGCTGGCGGTGGACCACAAGGGCGAACTGAACCTGTGCCACCGCTTCACCGGCTCGTCATTGCCGACCTTCGGCAACGTCCACAGCGGGGTGAAGCAGGTCGAGTTGAACGACTTCCTGTCCCAGCGCCTGGACCGCAGCAACACCGGCTGCGAAGACTGCCAGATCCGCAACCTGTGTTCCGGCGGCTGCTACCACGAAAGCTACGCCCGCTATGGCGACCCGACCCACCCGACGTATCACTACTGCGAACTGATGCGTGACTGGGTCGACTTCGGCATCGAGGTCTACACCCGGATCATGGCCCATAACCCTGCGTTCATCAGCAGCTACATCACTCCGCGCAAGGCTCACTGATATGAAACATCTCAAGGCAATCAATAACAAAGCCCAGAAGCTCGAGCAGGCCGCGGCTGAAAACCGCATCGAAGAGGTGGTGGCGATGAGTTCAGTCGCCGGCTGCGCCTCGACCACCGACCCGGGTTGGGAGATCGACGCCTTTGGCGGTGTGTCGTCGCTGTGCCAGCCAATGGAGGCTGACCTCTATGGCTGTTCCGACCCGTGCTGGTGGCCGGCCCAGGTGCCGGACATGATGAGCACCTATCCGGACTGGAACAAGGACGCCCAGGCGTCCAACGACAACTGGCGCAACCTCGGCACCGTCTTTCCTAAAGACAATTAACCGGACAGAGAAGGATTCCAGCATGCTTCGCACCCAAGCCTGCGGCCTGGCCGCTTTCGCCGTCCTGAGCGCCTGTTCGCTCAGTGTCCTGGCCGATGAAAACCTGGCGCTCAACGCCGGTCACGAATACATGGTGACCACCAATTACCCGAACAACCTGCACCTGATCGACCTGAAAACCGACAGCCTGTACAAGACCTGCAAGCTGCCGGACGCGTTCGGCCCCGGGACCGTTCAGCTGTCGCCGGACCGCAAGACCGCCTACGTGCTGAACAATCACTACGCCGACGTCTACGGCATTGAACTGGACACCTGCAAGCAGGTATTCCACGCCAGCATCTCCCAGCAACCGGGGGAGAAGGCGCGCTCGATGTTCGCCTTTACCGTCAGCCACGACGGCAAGGAGCTGTACACCGTCGCCAATCCGACGCGGATGCTCAACGACCGTTATGAAGTGCAGGCGCCACGGCTGGATGTCTATGCCACCGACGCCGGCCTGAACGCCAAGCCTGTGCGCAGCTTCCCCGCACCGCGTCAGCTGACCATCATGCAGAGCGGTGATGATGGCACGCTGTACGTGGCCGGTGCGGACGTCTACAAGGTCGATGTGAAGACCGGCAAGTTCGACGTGCTGATCCCCAGTCGTCACTGGAAACGCCCTAACTACAGCGCGCCGGACGTGCTCTATGTGTGGAACCAGCAGACCTACCGCCATGACTTCTCGCTGCTCTACACCGCGGCGAAATTCCAGGACAAGAAACAGGATCCGGCCACGGCCGAGTACCTCTACGGGCTGTTCAGCATCGACCTGAAAACCGGCAAGACCGAGACCACCGATTTTGGTCCCCTGACGGAAATCTACTTCAGCGGCATGCGCTCGCCCAAGGACCCGAACCTGATGTTCGGCGTGCTCAACCGCCTGGCCAAGTACGACATCAAGCAGAAGAAGCTGATTCAGGCAGCGACCCTGGATCACTCCTACTACTGCATTTCCTTCAACAAGGACGGCAGCAAGATTTACCTGGCCGGGACTTTCAACGATGTGGCGATCTTTGATTCCGAGACCATGAAGCAGATCGGCACCATCAAGCTGCCGGGTGGCGACATGGCGATCACCACGGCGCAGGTGTTTGTCCGGTAACGGGACCGGCTAGTTCCCACAAGGAACAGGCTGGCCCACGAGGAGGTTCTCACCGCCAGCCCGGTATCAAGCCCCGGGCACCGGGCAGCCGAGGTCGCCTTCCTGGCACTCGAGGTAGGTCTTGAGCACCGCCACCCGCGCCTTGGTCTGCTCGGCCAGGCAATTGCTGTGGATCAGCGGGTAGACACTGCCACCGGCCACCCCAGAGGCAGAGAACCCGCACTCGGCATCACGAAACGCAACCCAGGCGCGTTGTGCACCCACCAGCAGCTTTTTGCTTTCGGGGTTGTCCTTCAGGCGTTCATTGATCTGCTTGTAGAGGCTGTTGAGCTGCTTGTCGGCGCTCTGGTAGTCCTTGGCGGCGCACGCGTTCATCGTGCGCTGGTCGACGGCGTTGGCGCAGTCTTCAGCCTGGGCGCCGGAGGCCAGCAGCAGGGGGGCAAGGGCCAGTAAACACGGTAGGCGCATGGGAGGGCTCGCTTGAAGTCGGGATATTGAGTGGTGGTGATTGAAGAACACTCGCCAGGTCTGCGCAAGCTTCAGGTCGGCTGCCACTGCGCGCACTCAGGGATCCCTTGATACGCCAGCCACGGCACATCGTGAGCGGTCCAGATATGCGCCTGTGGCGTCACGCCCGGGTCATCATCCAGGGTGGCCACCCGCACAATCACATGGGCTTGGGCCGGGCGTTCGGCCATCAGCTGTGAGCCGCAGCGCGAGCAAAAATGCCGCAGCTTGCCGGGGGATGACTCGAACGAAGTCAGCCGCTCCTGCCCCCTGGTCCAGCGAAAATGCTCACGCATGACCCCGGCCGTCGAGGCGAACGCAGCCCCATGCGCCTTGCGGCAGGTGTGGCAATGGCAGTGACTGACGGGCATGTCGAGGCGGTCGAGTTCATAGGCGATGGCCTTGCACAGGCAACTGCCGTGGAGTGTGCTCATGGTGTCTTCCCTTACGCGGCTGACGAACGGTCGAAAGCCCACGTTAGCACCGATAACCGGGCGTTGCCCCACGCTGAACGATGATCGCCGGGGCGAGTCGTAAGTGTTGGATGCATCGGCAGGATTGCCCGTTCGGGCGTCCGCGCCTAGTGTTCATCAAAGGAGGTGCCCTATGCACACATCAGATCGCATCGAAAGAAAGATCCTGCTCAGGGTTCCACGCTCGAAAGTCTGGCGGGCCCTGGCCAATGCCGAGTCCTTTGGCCAGTGGTTTGGCGTCGCACTGGGCGGCAAGCGTTTCGTGGCGGGCGAGCGTACCCAGGGGCAAATCACTTACCCGGGCTATGAGCATCTGGTCTGGGACGTGGAGGTGATGAGGGTCGAGCCGGAGCGGGTGCTTGCGTTTCGCTGGCATCCTTATGCCGTGGAGCCTGCGGTGGATTATTCCTCGGAACCCACCACCCTGGTGTTGTTCGAACTCGAAGACATGGACGGCGGCACGTTGCTGCGGGTCATTGAGTCAGGTTTCGACAACATCCCGGCAGAGCGTCGCCTCAAGGCGTTCCGCATGGATAGCCGTGGCTGGGATGAGCAAATGAACAACATCGAGACGTACCTTGCCACCCACTGATGCCCCCGCACGCGGCATTACCCGTTATCAATGGGGTCGCGTCTTCGCGACCCCGATACCCTCTTTCGGCGTGAACCCATCTTTTGCAATCGATCCGGTGTGTTTCCAGCGGCCAGCGGCGCTGGAGGACAGCTGGCGGCAAGTTTTTTCGCAATGTTTCTATAGCGAATGTCTTACACGCAATGCTAACTATGTCGTCTATTGCGCTTTGGATCCCAAGCGTATTCTTGCTCCATCAACTGAGCACAGGATGTACTCAGGGTCATGGATGATCGGCCATATGCAAGGAACGCAGCGACAGGATGTCGTCATGGTCTTGAAAACCCGCTTCGGCGGGTTTTTTTATGGGCGCGATAAAGCCGCTTCACACCTCGACCACCTCCCGCAGCATCTCCAGGGCCTGCTCGAGTGGTGCCATGCCGATCGAACCCATCGCGACGCGCAATGCGTGGGGGACATGTTCGGTAGTGGCGAAGGGTTCGGCGCTGGTCACCATCACGCCGCTCATCTGCAAATCCAGGCAACGGGACGAAGAATTCAAGCGCTTGAGCGCGCTGATTGACGAAGTTGCCATCAGCCTTCCGGGGTTTGTCGGCACCCAGTCCTGGTGTTCGGCCGATGGCGAACTGGTCAACGCCAGTGACTACTGGCAGGACGAAGCCTCGATCCGCGCCTTCGCCACTCACCCGCGCCACCTGGAGGCCAAGCGTCAATACCGCAAGTGGTACGCGGGCTATCAGGTGGTGATCTCCAGGGTGGAGCGGGCCTATGGCGATGGCACAGTCAGCTCATTCGTGGCCAATGACCGACACGCCAGTCACGCTTAGGCCAGGGCTTTGTCGAGCCTGGCCGCGGCGCGCTCGGTGATCTGCCGGCGTTGATGCAACGCATCGGCCACTCGCTGTTGGGCTTGTTCCAGTACACGCCCGGGCGCGGTGAGCGGGTCGCCCGAGCTGAAGGGGGGGGCTGGTGCGTATTCGAGTTGCAACTGCAGCAACTGCGCGACGTCGTCGCCATACAACTCGGCTGCCAGCGTCAGGGCAAAGTCGATGCCGGCCGTGATCCCGCCACCGGTCAGCAGATTGCCGTCGCGAACCACCCGGTCCTTCACTGCAATCGCCCCTAGCAGGCCCAACAAGTCGTGATACGCCCAGTGAGTGGTCGCTCGCTTGCCCTTGAGCAACCCGGCGGCGCCGAGTACCAGGGCCCCGGTGCATACCGAGGTGATGTAGCGCACCTTGGCGGCCTTGGCCTGAATGAACGCCAGGGTCTGCGGGTCTTCCATCAACGGGCCGACGCCGCTGCCACCTGGGATGCAAATCACATCCAGGTCCGGGCAGTCATCGAAGGTGGTGGTCGGCTTGAGGATCAGACCAGTACTGGCCGTCACGGGGATCAGGTCTTTCCAGATCAGATGCACCTTCACGTCCGGCAGCGACGCCAGTACATCGTAGGGACCGGTCAGGTCCAGTTGCTGCACGTTAGGGAACAACAGAAAACCAATCTGCAACGTCATGACGCTCTCTCCTGGGTCTGCACACACTCACCCTGCGTGGGTGGACGGTTTGACTGTAAGCCCGTAGGATTTGGCGTATGCGCCAATAAGCCCTCGAATCACGCCAATCATGTCGAACTCGCCGAAAACCATTCATGTGCTGGCCTTCGCCAATGTGCAATTGCTGGATGTCACCGGGCCGTTGCAGGTGTTTGCCACGGCCAATGACATCGCCGCCCAGCAAGGGTTGCCGCCACCTTATGCGCCGACGGTGATTGCCGCCGGGGGCGGGGCGGTGCGGTCTTCGGCGGGGTTGGCCATGCTCGCCGAACCCTTGCCGGAGCAACCCTCTGACACCCTGATCATCGCCGGTGGCTGGGGGATATACGCGGCGACGCAAGACAGCGGCCTGGTGCATTGGGTGCGCCAGCAGGCGGCGGTGTCGCGGCGCGTGGCGTCGGTGTGCACGGGGGCGTTTTTGCTGGCCGCCAGCGGCTGGCTCGACGGCCGTCGGGTGGTCACGCACTGGACGCGTTGCGAGCAACTGGCGCAGCAGTATCCGCGCCTGCGGGTCGAGCCCAATCCGATTTTCATCAACGACGGCCCGGTCTGGACCTCGGCCGGGGTCACGGCCGGCATCGACCTCTCGCTGGCGCTGGTGGAAGCGGACCTGGGGCGGACCATGGCGCTGGACGTGGCGCGGCAACTGGTGGTGTTCCTCAAGCGCCCGGGCGGTCAATCGCAGTTCAGCGTCACCCTGGACCTGCAGCGGCAAGGTAGTCGGTTTGACGAACTGCACGCCTGGATCGCCGAACACCTCACCCTGGACCTCGGCCTACCGGCGCTGGCGCTGCAAGCCGGCATGAGCGAACGCAGTTTCATCCGCCACTACCGCGCCGACACCGGCCAGACCCCGGCGCGGGCCATCGAGCAGATCCGCGTCGAAACCGCCCGCCGCCTGCTGAGCGATACGGTCGTGCCGATCAAGCGGATCGCAACGCAATGTGGCTTTGGCAGCGAAGAAACCCTGCGCCGCAGTTTCTTGCGGGCCATGGGGGTGACACCGCAGGCGTATCGGGAGCGGTTTTCGCGCGAGAGCGTGGGGGAGGAGGCCTGAGTCAGACGGCCTCTGGCTCCTGGGTTTCCATTTCCGTCATCTCATTGATGTACTTCGAGCGGTCCGGGGTAAACGTCACGACCATCAGGGTTCTGGAGCAGGTCAATGGGTGTTCCTGGGTCAGGTCGACATCCAGGGACTCGCCGCGCAGGCCCTGCCATTGGGCGAGGTATTTGAGGGAACCGTACTTTTCGCGCTTTTTCAGGCTGCGACTGACGCCACCTTTCCAGCCCAATACCGGAAGTTCACCGGCCAGGCAGCGCTGGGCCAGCTCGGGAAACCTGGCGGCGCGTTCGCGGCCGATTTCCCAGCATTTGATCAGGCCTTTGTCTTCGGCTTCCCAGAGTTGGTCCCGGGTCAGGCCGGTGCGCGGTGGTGTGTCGATGCTGCGATGGATGTATTGGCTCATTCGGGGTCCTTGAATTCGGGTTTTTGTTGCACAGCTCCGCTGTACCCGTTGAAGGATCGATCTTATGAGGGCAGTGACTGGCATGCAACCGCATATTTCTGGAGTGTAATGACCATTGGTACCAATGGTGGCAGGTTGTGTTGTTCAGTATTTGTAACACTATGGAACCAAGAGTTAGTAAATGCTTAGTGACGGTTGATTTTGTTTTTTAGGTAGTTATGAGGTATCAGGTAGAAGGCTGCGTAGTTGAGGAAGGCAAAAATGTAAAGATTCAGCATAAGTATTGAAGACATGAATGAAAAAAACACAATGTGTTGTCCGAATATTCTGAATTTCAGGTTGTGAGTGGCGAAATTGGTGAACGAAAAATAGCTCTGATAGATGAAAAACCAGTCAAGAAAAGGAAGGCTGACCACAACAAATAGGTACTTTCTTAATGAGAGATTTTGGAGGTTGATGGTGGGTGGGGGTGGTGCTTTTTGTATAAATGTCAATATCAGTAGAGTAAAGAAAGGGACTGCTAGGTTGATGTAGTTGCTGATGACTTTTGCCGTAAATGGGAAAAGAGAGGACCAGGCACCTACCTTGTCAAAAAGATGAAGGTCGATGATGTCTTCAAGTGCGGCGTAAGATGAGCTATTTGCATAGGGTGGAATGAAGGTTGCAAATATGAAGATCGGTAAAATACTGGTGGTGACAAGTATGAAAATTAATTTCGTGTGCTTTGATGCTGGATTGAAGGCTTTCATTTGAGTTCCTTTTTTAACAAGTAAGGCTTAGCCAGCCATTGAAGGCGGACTAAGCTGTGTGTTTCGTTATAAGCTATCGATGATAGAAGCTCTTGTGTTTTACAGTTGAGGTGGGTTGTTATTGGAGAGAGTCATAAATAATGTTGTTGATTTCGTCAACTTTTCCAGGGCTAAAATAGGCGGATGCAGCCGCCATTGAAATGGCCCCTGCTATGACGGCTGCGGATGTAGCAAGCCACGGCGCCATTAGCAAACTAAGGAGGGTCGCCATTATCGCTCCTGCAACTGGCCCTACAACAGTACCTGCAGCCGCACCCACTGCAATACTTTCAAGTTCAAGTAGAAACGGGTTCCAGTTGCCGGTTTTGAATCCGGCTATCGCTTTATTGGTGACGTTGTAGCCTTGAATCGATAGGCCCACCACACCAAAGGCTTTTCCTAGCCGTTTCACATTGTCGGAAAATGTTTTTGCATCCAGTGCTCTCAATGCACTTTCAATCGCCGCTGTATCTTTCTGGGTTAGTTTTAGTTTTGGATTGATTATGATTTTCTCGAATGTTTCAAGTGCTTGGTGATAGCTTCTGATTTTTTTGCCTGTAATATTTTTTTGTAGGTCTTGAGTGACAGTTCCGAGTTTGGTGCCGTATCGGGTGAGTATCTCTTTGTTCACCTCGCTTGCAAAATTCAGTGCACTGTTTAAATCCAGGGCTTCGGCGGTAGGGTCGAGTTGTGCCTTCACTGTGTACAACGCAGGTAGTCGAGCTTGCAGGTTTTTTATTTCATCCAATAGCACGTCATCTCTGTAAGCTGCGTTGATGGCTGATAGTTCTTCCTCGAAAGAAATGTCAGGAGAAAGGTTGTTGTCACGGGAGCGCTCAAGGAAATCTTTGAGGTTGGAGTGTTTGAAGTCAGTATATGGGTACTTGCTCAGAATTTCCTGGTAAGGTTGGGCTTCGACTCGTCGTTTTTCTATCATTCTGTTGTAGAAGGAAATAACCCCGTCGACAAACTCCATTGAAGTCGAAACCGGCTGATCGATGGCGGCAGCGGCGTCAATTTCAGATTTTAATCTCTGTTCAATTGTGGACTTGTCAATGTTGTGTTGGTTAGTAATTGAGTTGCGTCGTGCATCATATTTAATGGACCAGTTACGTATTGCTGCCCAGGTTTCTTCTTCCGGTGATAGCGGTATTTGTGCCTGCTGTGCGGCAATCTCTTGCGCACGGACAAGCAACCTCCCCAAAGCGTCAGACGTTTCGGACAGGTGTTTGGCTGACTCTGTGTTCAGCAGTGACGCATGGTAGTCCGCCCATCGCTGCCCCAGTTGGCGGGTTGCCTGTAGCTTTACGAGGTTGTTCAAAGCCTCAAGTTCTGGCTTGCTGAGCGGCGACGTGATATTCGGGTTGGCTCTAGCATAGCCTCCTGCAGAAGCTTGTTTGCTTGCAATCATCGCATCCAGTACGGTTTTATGATGAGAGAGTGCCGGGACTGGAGAGATCCCTTGAATAGATTCTGTTGCGGCAGAAACTTCCTGCTGGAGAAAGGTCGGAAGCAGTTGGATGTGGATGTCTTTTTCCTGGTTGATCGTCGATAGTCTGTTGTTTAAGGAAGTCTTCCATGTGGCCTCGTTGCCCGCTGAAACAGCCTCCGTCTCGTTTCGTTTAATGGCCAGACTATCCAGTTGCCTGCTTAAGATTTTCATGCTCAAAGAGAGGATCTTGAGTTCCTGCGCAGAACCGTAGGTTTTGTCTAGGAATGCGAAGGCGTTTATCAGCGTGGAGCTATCATGTTTAAAGTCTTTTAGCGCGTCCGTAAATTTTTTGTATGTCAGTTCTCTCATAAGAAAGAAGGGATTGTGCCCATACAAGGCATAGGCCTCTGGAATGAGATTTACATAGTTGTTGTGTTTTGTGCTGATCATGTCGAGTATTACAGCTTGGTCTATGCTTGCGGCATCGCTTGAAGATAGTGGCTGCGCCCGCTTGGCTGCTTGTCTCGCGGCTTGTAATTGTTCCTCAACGACGTTTGAAAGTCCGTTTAAGCGTGCCTTAGTCTCGGCTTCAATAATTTTCTGGCTGGAGGCGTACTCTTCAGACAGTACCTTGCTTGCGGGTTCATTTCTTGTGTCATGTTTAGTTGATGCACCGCCTTCACCACGACGGGGCCTGTCTGAGGGACCCCATTCGCCGTTACTGTTAATGTATCCACCACCATGATTGTTGCCAATGGGTTGTTCATTGTATGGTGTGATGACGACAGGTGTTTTAATGATCCATGTTTCGTTCATTGTTAACCTTCCTTGGGTGTGATTGGCGTTTTGCTTAAGCGTTTTGAATGCGTTTCTTTGAAAAGTTGAATTTAGAGATTTATTTATTTTGGTGTAAGGATTTCGGTTTAAGTTCACTGTTCTGTGTGAGGTGCTATGTGCGCGTTAAGTCATCGGTGTGCGTCAGATGATCCGAACGTTGATATTTTTGTAAACAGAAAAGGCTAGCCCCGAGTTCTTCCTACGTGCAACCTGAAAACGCAGTCGGATCAATCCTTGTGAGCGAGGTTTGTGTAGGAACTAAGAGTAGGGCACGGGGGATGAACGTGAGTTTGGCCAATGAGGTTGAGAGTGGCACACAGAACCGTGAGAGGATCCCAAAACCATTTGGCGGGATTCTGCTGGAGGATTGATAAGTTAGTATGCGACTGCTGTGCTTGAGCACTGCCGTGGTCAATGAATGCTGGAGCCTTTGATTGGTAATCTCGACGTCATTATCTATTCGCAAACGGTACATGACAGATACTCTGGTTTTGAGCGAAGACATCCGTTATTTAAAACATTTACGATGTATTCGGTAATGTCATGTCTCTCTTCGGCATCGTTGGCGTAGTCGTGTTGCCCTATCTGCTCAATTTCAAGCTCAGGATGCAGTGCCCCCTCACTGAATGTTTCAACAGTTGCCCTTTCGGTTCGTGCCCTATTGCATGTCGGGACGTGCGAGCAACGTTCCGTCACTCACACTCGCGTTTTGATTGCCGTGATGCCAATCGGCAGGTGGTGTTTGCTCTCGATGGTATGCACAAACGTGCGGTTTGAGGCTGAACGTTGGTCGTTGACGCCTATCAAACGGTGGATGTTACAACGACCTGTTTTCATGTCCTTGGCGCGCACAGACTTACGCAACGGACAGCTGTATAGCAGTCACCACTTGTCGCATACGACGCGTTGAGCTGAACTGTGCCCGGGCTCAATACTGAAGTCTCAGCAGGCTTGTCAGTCTCGTAGAACCGGAGCGACTTATGCTCAGTAGTCGACAGACTTGCGTCATGTACAAGTCTACTGTTGCAGTTGCTGCACCAAGCAGCAGGCCACTTCAGTTCGTGGGCGAAGAAGGCGGTAGCTTTTTCAAGATGTCGTTATCCAGTCTGAACCACCGATTCTTTTGCTTCAATTGTCGGAAACGTTGCCGTTCGGACGTTAACGGCTTACCGATCCGGCGAGTCCCAGCTGCTCCGATTCTTACAGCTGAACTCCGGGCCGAACCGTCGAATCAAAAAGACTGTGATCCCGGCAGGCCTGTGAAATCGCTCTTAGTCGGTTACCCATTTTCCTATTGGAACGATGAAATTTCGGCGCTGCTCACCACATGCTTGAAGTGATGCCGCCACAAATCGGTACCCAGTTTGCCGGAGCGATCCAAGGATGAGCCCAGGGTCAGGTCGCTGATCAGCGTCGGTTGCAGACCGGCATCGAACAGGGCGAAGCCCGCCGCCAGGACGCAGGTATCGGTCTGGATGCCGCACACCAGCACTCGCTCCGGGGCCAGGTCTTTCAGGTAGGCAATGGTTTCAGGCGTGGGGGCGTAGCCGTGCTTGATGAAGATTTTGTCGGCGGCGACCAGGCTGTCGTCGTCCGGGGCCGGCGTCCAGCCGAGCTGGCGGGCGAAGGGGGTCCGGCTTTCGTCGTGACGTTCGACGGTGGCCACCGACGGCAAGCTTCCTAACAGATTGTTGATACCGCTGATCAGCCAGGCCGGCGGGCTGAACGAGGGTTGCACATCAATGATCAACAGCACCTGGCGCATGGGATTGCCTTGACGAGTCGGCTGGCTTGGCGGGGTAGTTTGCCTTGGCGCGGGTCACTTGCCCACGGGCGCATGGTTGCGCAACCCCCGCAACAACACCTCCAGCCCCTGTAACGCTTCGTGCAATCGCTCTGCCGGGGCTTCGTCGCGTGCGATCCACAGCGCCGCCTGTACCAGGCTGCCATTGATCAGGCGCGCCAGGGCCTCGGGTGGGGCGGGGGTGATGAAGTGATGTTCCATCAAGTGTTCAAGCAAACGCCTCAGGGTTGCTACACAGTCGAGTTGCAGGCTCAACGTCAGGTCCCCCAGCACGGCGGGGGCGTCCAGCAACAGGATGCGCTGGATCTCATGTTCCTGGGCCATGTACAAATAGGCCGTGCAACGCTGGCAGAACCCGCTCCATGGGTCGCCGGCACTGGCCGAGATGGCGTCGAGGCGGGCGTCCATTTCACTGTCGATCTGCGCGACCACCGCCGCCAGCAAGCCCTTTTTGTCGCCGAAATGGTGATACAGGGCACCGCGCGTCAGGCCGACCTGGGCGGTGAAGTCGTCCATTGAGGTATTGCCATAGCCTTGGGTGCCGAAGGCATGGCGGGCACTGGTGATCAGTTTGGCGCGGGTTTGCTCGATCATTTTGGCGCGTGGTTGCTGGTCCATGGTGTCCCTCGAAACGATCTTGCGGTTTGACATACGCGGCGTATGTTTGCATGATTTCAGACATACGTGTCGTATGTGATTTTAATGCACGGAGGCTTTATGGCAAGTTGCACCCCCCAAGGAGAGGCAAGACCCCCGATGGCAAACCCCTATTCGGTGTTATTCAAGGCCCCGGGCAGCCGGGCCTTTGTGCTGGCCGGGATGCTCGCGCGCATGCCGATCTCCATGACTGGCATCGGCCTGATCACCATGCTCGCGCAGTTACAGGGCGGTTACACGCTGGCCGGCTCGGTGGCGGCGACCTTCGCCCTGGCCACGGCGTTTTGCGCGCCGCAGGTGTCACGGATGGTCGACCGCTTCGGTCAGGGCCGGGTGCTGCCCGTCGCGGCGTTGGTCGGCGGCGGTGCATTGTTATTACTGTTGCTGTGCACCCGTCTGCAGGCCCCCCAGTGGACGCTGTTTGTGTTCGCCGCGCTGGCCGGTTGCATGCCGAGCATGTCGGCGATGGTGCGGGCGCGATGGACCGAGATCTATCGTGGTCAACCCGAGTTGCAAACCGCCTATGCGCTGGAGTCGGTGCTCGATGAGGTGTGCTTTATCGTCGGCCCGCCGCTGTCGGTGGGCTTGTGCGTGGTGGTCTTTCCCGAGGCCGGGCCGTTGGCGGCGTTGCTGGCGCTGGCCATCGGCGTGACGGCGTTCGTGCTGCAACGCAGCACCGAGCCAGCCATTCACCCCCATGATCGGGAGCAGCCAGGCTCGGCCATTGCTTCGCTGGAAGTGCGCTTGCTGATCCTGCTGATGATCGCCCTGGGTACCATCGTGGGGGTGATCGACGTGGTCAGCGTGGCCTTCGCTCAGCAGCAGGGGCAGCCGGCGGCGGCGAGTATCGTGCTTTCGGTGTACGCCATCGGTTCGTGCCTGGCCGGCCTGGCGTTCGGGGCGTTGAAATTCGACGTACCGCTGCCGCGCCTGTTTCTGTATGGCGGGGTGGCGACCGCGGTGACCACGCTGCCGTTGCTGCTGGCGAGCAATATCTTCGGGCTGGCGCTGGCGATGTTTGTTTCCGGACTGTTTTTTGCTCCGACGCTGATTGTGGCCATGGCCTTGGTGGAGCGCATCGTACCGCCGGCCAAACTCACCGAAGGCCTGACCTGGCTGGTCACCGGCCTGAGTATTGGCGTGGCCATCGGCGCGGCGGGTTCCGGCTGGCTGGTGGATGCCTTTGGCGCCCGCAGCGGTTTCTGGCTGGCGATTGCGGCCGGTGTCGTGGTGCTGGGTGCGGCGGTGCAGAGCTTTCGCCGACTGGCCTGAGCGGTTGCGACTAATTTGCTCCGGGCATCATCCGTTCCCCTTACAGACAACCTGTATGTGAGGGAAATGCGGTGACCCAGCTGACATTGCTGTGCCTGCCTTATTCGGGCGCCAGCGCCATGTTCTACAGCCGCTGGCGGCGTACGCTGCCGGACTGGGTGCAGGTCAGGCCGGTGGAGCTGCCGGGACGCGGCGCGCGGTTCGACGAGCCGTTGCAGACCGACATGCGTGCGCTGGCACTGCAATTGGCCCGCGAACAACGCGCGACCCTGAAGGCGCCTTATGCCTTGTTCGGTCATAGCCTGGGTGCCTTGCTGGCCTGTGAAATGGCCCATGCCTTGCGCACCCTGGGCACGCCGGAACCGGTGGCGCTGTTTGCCTCCGGGACGGCCGCACCGACCTTGCGCTCGGACTATGACCGTGGCTTCGCCGAGCCCAGGACCGACGCCCAATTGATCGAGCAGCTACGCAGCCTGCAAGGCACCAGCGAAGAGGTGCTGGGCAACGAAGAGCTGATGAGCCTGACCCTGCCCATCCTGCGCGCCGACTTTCTGTTGTGCGGGCGTTTTGCTCCTGTCGAACGCCCGCTGCTCAAGTGCCCGGTCCACGTGTTCGGTGGCAAGAACGACCGCGCTACCCCCGAACAATTGATCGGCTGGAGCAAGGAAACCCTGGGTAGCTTCTCGCTGGACATGCTCGCAGGCGGGCACTTCTTCATTCATGAGCAAGAAGCCAGGGTGCTGCGCGCGGTAAAGAATCACCTGGAAATCCATCATCGGCGCCATGCCAGGGTAGCGGTGGGTTAGCCCTTTGCCTGTGGGAGCCGGCTTGCTGGCGAAGGTTGCACCGCGGAGTGCCTGATGCACCGCGTTCGCTGGTAAGCCAGCTCCCACAGAGGCTCGCCGGGTCTTTGATTTCTCGCTTTTTCGCCCTTCTTTGATAGTTGTTCTCATTCGTTAATTTTTCCTGTCTGCATTCGTTTTATAGGGATCACGTGCCTTTGTGCTTCCTGCTTACTGATCCGGATGCTGAGAAATGAATGCTGAAGACTCCTTGAAACTTGCTCGCCGGTTTATCGGGTTGCCTCTGGAAAAGCGCCAGATGTTCCTGGCTGCGCTTCACAAGGAAGGCGTGGAGTTCTCCCGGTTGCCGATTCCGGCAGGCGTCGAGGCCGAGGACCGCCAGGCGTTGTCTTACGCCCAGCAGCGCATGTGGTTTCTCTGGCACCTGGATCCCCACAGCGGCGCCTACAACCTGCCGGCAGCGGTGCGCCTCACCGGGCGCTTGAATGAGCAGGCCCTGGAGCAAGCCTTCGCCAGCCTGGTGGCCCGTCACGAAACCCTGCGCACCGTGTTCCAGCAACAACCCGACGACAGCCTGCTGCAAGTCCCGTTGTACCAGCCGCTGGACATCGAGCGTGTCGACCTGTGCGCCTTGCCCGCGCACGAGCGTGAATCGCAGGTCAGATTCGACGCCCAGCAGCAATCGTTGTTGCCGTTCGATCTGGCCAACGGCCCGCTGTTGCGCGTGCGCCTGCTGAAGCTGGCCGAGCAGGAGCACGTGCTGCTGTTGACCCTGCATCACATCGTTTCCGATGGCTGGTCGATGAATGTGCTGATCGACGAGTTCTGCCGTTTCTATGACGCCCACGATCAGGGGCAACCGGCTGAACTGGCGCCGTTGCCGGTGCAGTACAGCGACTACGCCTTGTGGCAACGGCGCTGGCTGGAGGCGGGCGAGCAGCAGCGCCAGCTCGATTACTGGCTGGCGCAGTTGGGGGACGAACACCCGGTGCTGGAACTGCCCACCGATCACCCGCGTCCGGTGCTGCCGAGCAACCTCGGTCGGCGCGTCGAGCAGGTGATCGACACCGCACTGGCCGATGCCCTGCGCGGTGTGGCCCGACAGCATGGGGTCACCCTGTTCATGCTGTTGCTGGGCACCTTCAACATCCTCCTGCATCGCTACACCGGCCAGACCGACCTGCGCATCGGCGTGCCGATCGCCAACCGCAATCGTGGTGAAGTCGAAGGGCTGATCGGCTTCTTCGTCAACACTCAGGTCCTGCGTGTGCAACTGGATGGGCAGACCTGTCTCGGCGATCTGCTGGCCAGCCTCAAGGAAACTGCCCTCGGTGCCCAGGCCCACCAGGACCTGCCGTTCGAGCGCCTGGTCGAGGCGCTGAAACTCGAGCGCAGCCTGAGCGTCAACCCGCTGTTCCAGGTGATGTACAACCACCAGCCGGAAGTCGCCGACGTCACCATGTTGAAGGTCGGTTCCGGCCTGGCGCTGGGGGTGATCGAGTGGGAAAGCCGCAGCACCCAGTTCGACCTGAGCCTGGACACCTATGAAAAGGCCGGGCAGTTGCACGCGGCGTTCACTTACGCCAGCGACCTGTTCGAACCGGCCACCATCGAGCGCCTGGCACAGCACTGGACTCACTTGCTGCGCCGAATCGTCGACGACCCCCGGCAGCGGGTGGGCGATATCGCGTTGCTGAGTGTCGAGGAGTATCGATTGCTGGTCGAAGGCTGGGGGCGCCACGATGCGACTTACCCCAGCCAGCGATGCGTGCATGAGCTGTTCGAAGACCAGGCGCAGCAGACACCCGACGCCGTGGCGTTGATCTGTGAGGGGCAGCAGCTGACTTACGGCCAGCTCAATGCACGGGCCAACCGCTTGGCGCGGACCCTGGTGGCGCGAGGCGTCGGCCCGGAACACCCGGTGGGCGTTGCGCTGGAACGCGGCCTGGAACTGGTGGTCGGTCTGCTGGCGGTGCTCAAGGCGGGTGGCGCCTACGTGCCGCTGGACCCTCACTATCCTCGTGATCGCCTGCAATGCATGATCGAAGACAGCGCCTGTCATCTGGTGTTGAGTCAGCACGCTCTGCTTGAGCGCCTGCCGATTCCGGCGGGAGTGAACGGCCTGTGCCTGGACCACGATGAGGCCTGGGGCAACACCGACTCGCGCAATCTGAATGTCCCGCTGTCCGCCAGCAACCTGGCCTATGTCATGTTCACCTCCGGTTCCACCGGCCGGCCCAAGGGCGTGGCCATCAGTCATGGGGCCTTGAGCAAGCACGCGTTCGCCTCTGTGCACTATTACGGTCTGAGTGCCAGCGACTGCGCCCTGCAGTTCGCCACCTTCAACTTCGATGCCTTTGGCGAGCAATTGTTCGGGCCGCTGATCTGCGGCGCCTCGGTGGTGCTACGAGGGAACGAGGTCTGGGACAGCGAAACCCTGTACCGGCAGATCATCGAGCAGCGGATCACGGTCATGGACCTGACCACCGCCTACTGGAACATGGTGGCCAAGGAATTCGCCGCCGCCGGCCCCCGCGACTACGCCGCGCTGCGCCAGGTGCACAGCGGTGGCGAGGCGATGCCGCCCGAAGGCGTGCTGGCCTGGCGTCAGGCCGGGCTGGCGCACGTGAAACTGCTCAACACCTACGGCCCCACCGAGGCCACCGTCACGGCCACCAGCTTCGATTGCAGGGAGTACCTGTCCGGCGCACAGCCGTTGCCGCTGACCCTGCCCATCGGCCGGGCGCTGCCGGGACGACATACGTATGTGCTGGACGACAACGGCCTGCCCGCCCCGGTCGGCGTGGTGGGCGAGTTGATGATCGGCGGCGAGTTGCTGGCCCGGGGGTATTTTCAACGACCGCAGCTGACGGCCGAACGCTTTATCCCCGATCCGTTTTCCACGACGGGCGCGCGCCTGTATCGCACTGGCGACCTGGCGCGTTTCAATGCCCACGGGGTGATCGAGTACGTTGGCCGTGTCGACCACCAGGTGAAAATTCGCGGTTTCCGAATCGAGCTGGGCGAAGTCGAGGCGCGCCTGCTGGAGCAGGCCCGGGTGCACGAAGCGATCGTGCTGGCGGTGCAGGGTGCCAGTAGCTTGCAACTGGTGGCGTACCTGGTACCCACGGACAAAGCGTTGGTTGATGCGTCGGCCGAGGTCCAGGGCGAGTTGCGCGAAGCGATCAAGGCCGGTCTCAAGGATTGCCTGCCGGACTACATGGTGCCGGCGCACCTGGTGTTCCTCGACCATTTGCCCCTGAGCCCCAACGGCAAACTGGACCGCAAGGCCCTTCCTGCGCTGGAGGCCAGCCAGATCCAACAGGCGTTCATGGCCCCCCGCAGTGTGCTGGAACAGACTCTGGCGGCGATCTGGCAGGACGTGCTCAAGCTGGAGCAGGTCGGCCTGACCGACAATTTCTTCGAGCTGGGCGGTGACTCGATCATCTCCATTCAAGTGGTCAGCCGTGCGCGGCAGGCCGGGATCCATTTCAGTGCCCGCGACCTGTTCCAGCACCAGACGGTCCAGGGGCTGGCGGCGGTGGCGCGCTCGGGTGATGGGGCTGTGATCATCGATCAGGGCCCGGTGATCGGTGCGCTGCCGTTGTTGCCGATCCAGCAATTGTTCTTCGAGGACGCCATCCCCGAGCGCCACCACTGGAACCAGGCGGTGCTGTTGCGTCCCCGTGAGCCGTTGCAGGCACCGCACTTGACCCAGGCCTTGCAGGCCTTGGTCAGCCATCACGATGGTTTGCGCACCCGTTTCCAGGAGACCGCGCAAGGCTGGCAGGCGGCCGTGCCGGCTGGTGTACTCGATGCCACCGAGCTGTTGTGGACCTGTGAAGGCGTGGCCGTCGATGAGCTGCAAGCGCTGTACACCGAGGCCCAGCGCAGCCTCGACCTGAAACGCGACCCCCTGTTGCGCGCGGTACTGGTGACCTTGGTCGATGGCAGCCAGCGCCTGTTGCTGGCGGTGCATCACCTGGTGGTGGACGGCGTGTCCTGGCGGATTCTGCTGGAAGATCTGCAAGCGGCGTATCAGCGGGCGCAACAAGGCATCGCGGTCCAACTGCCGGCGAAAACCCACGCCTACAAGGTCTGGGCCGAGCGCTTGCAGGCCCATGCTGCGACGCAAGCCGTGCAGGACGAACTGCCTTACTGGGCCGCGCAACTGAGCGCTATGGCTGACCTGCCTTGTGATCAGCCGCAGGGCAGCCTGCAAAGCCGTCATGCCTGGGTCGCCCACAGTCGCCTCGATAAAACCTTCACCCGGCAGCTGTTGCAGCAGGCCCCTGCCGCGTACCGCACCCAAGTCAACGACCTGCTGCTGACCGCGCTGGCCCGGGTCATCGGCCGCTGGACCGGCCATGCCGACACGCTGATTCAGCTCGAAGGCCACGGCCGCGAGGAGCTGTTCGACGACATCGATTTGACCCGCACGGTGGGCTGGTTCACCAGCCTGTATCCACTGCGCCTGACGCCCGCCGACTCGCTGTCGGACAGCCTCAAGCAGGTCAAGGAGCAACTGCGCGGCGTGCCGCACAAAGGCATTGGCTTTGGTCTGTTGCGCACGCACGAGCACCTGAAAGGGCTGGCCGTGCCGCGCATCACCTTCAACTACCTGGGGCAGTTCGACGGCAGCTTCGACGCCGGTGAGGGCGCACTGTTCAGGCCTGCCGGTGAGCGTGCCGGTGCCGAGCAAAGCCTCGAGGCCCCGCTGGACAACTGGCTGAGCATCGAGGGGCAGGTGTATGACGGTGAACTGGACCTGCGCTGGACCTTCAGCACGCAGATGTTCAATGACACCACCATCACGCGCCTGGCCGATGACTACGCTGGCGAACTGCAAGCGCTGATCAGCCATTGCTGCCTGCCGCAGACCATGGGCGTCACGCCGTCGGACTTCCCGCTGGCGCTGCTTGATCAGGTGCAACTGGATGCGATCCAGGTCCCGGCGGCCGAGATCGAAGATATCTACCCGCTGTCGCCGATGCAGCAGGGCATGCTGTTCCATACCCTGTACGAACAGGTCAGTGGGACCTACATCAACCAGTTGTGCGTGGATGTCGACGGTCTCGACACCGAGGTTTTTTGCGCCGCCTGGCAAGCCACCATGGATGCCCATGAAATCCTGCGCAGCGGTTTCCTCTGGCAGGACGGTGGGCAGCAACCGCTGCAAATCATTCATCGCCGGCTGGCGTTGCCGTATGTGCTGCTCGACTGGTGTGAACACCCGGACAGCGCCCGGGCACTGAAGGACTTCGCCGCCGCCGACCTGGCCCGGGGCTTCGACCTGGCGCAGGCGGGGTTGCTGCGCCTGACCCTGATCCGCACCGCTGAACTGCGTCATCACCTGATCTTCAGCAACCACCACATACTCATGGATGGCTGGAGCAGTGCGCAGATGCTCGGAGAGGTCCTCCAGCGCTACAGCGGCCTGTCGCCGGCTCGACCCCAGGGGCATTATCGCGATTACATCCAGTGGCTGCACCGTCAGGATCCGGTCGTCAGCGAAGCCTTTTGGCGCAAACAACTGGCCGATCTGCAAGAGCCGACCCTGCTGGCGGCGACCGTTCGCGAGGCGGTCAACGAGACCGGGCATGGGCTGTACCATGACCAACTGGACGCGGCCCGCACCCAACGCGTGAACCGCTTTGCCCGGCAGCACAAGGTGACGCTCAACACCGTGGTCCAGGCGGCCTGGCTGCTGCTGTTGCAGCGTTACACCGCCAGCCCATGTGTGGCATTCGGGACCACGGTGGCCGGGCGGCCGGCCGAGTTGCCGGGGATCGAGCAGCAGGTCGGTCTGTTCATCAACACCTTGCCGGTGATCGCCGGTTCCCACCCCGAGCAGACAGTGGCGGCCTGGCTGGCCGAGGTACAGGCGCAGAACCTCAGCCTGCGCGAGTTCGAGCACACGCCGCTGGCGAACATCCAGCGCTGGGCCGGGCAGGGCGGCGAGTCGCTGTTCGACACCTTGCTGGTGTTTGAAAACTTCCCGATTGCCCAAGCCTTGCAACAGGGCACGGCCCAAGGCGTGGTGTTCGGGGAGGTGGCCAACCAGGACCGGACCCATTACCCGCTGACCCTTGGCGTGACCCTGGGGGAAACCCTGGCGCTGCACCTGAGTTTCGACCGGGCGCATTTCAGCGCGGCCGCCATCGAACGCATCAGCGCTCATCTGTTGCACCTGATCGAGCGCTTTGCCGACTCGGCCGAACAACGCCTGGGGGAAATCGCCTTGGTCAATGCCCAGGAGCAGGCCCTGCAACGGGCGGGCAACCTGCCGCAGCCGTATCCGGTCGATATCGCCGTGCACCAGCGTTTTGCCCAATGGGCCAGCGAACAGCCGGAGCGCACTGCGGTGATTTTCGCCGGCCAGCGTTTCAGTTTCGGTGAGCTGGATCAGCGCGCCAACCAACTGGCCCATGCGCTGGTCGCCCGGGGTGTTGGCCCGGAAGTGCGGGTGGGTGTTGCCTTGCCCCGCAGCGAGGGGCTGATTGTCGCCTTGCTGGCGGTGCTCAAGGCCGGCGGTGCCTATGTGCCGCTGGACACCGGTTACCCGCGTGAGCGCCTGGCGTACCTGATCCGGGATGCAGGCCTGGCGCTGTTGCTCAGCGATTCGAGTGTGTCGGCGCAGTTGCCGATCGAAGGCGCATTGACTGTGCTGGAACTGGACCGTCTGGACCTCAAGGCCCACGCCCTGGCGGCACCTCAGGTGGCGCTGCACCCGCACAACCTGGCGTATGTGATTTATACCTCCGGTTCCACCGGCCACCCCAAGGGTGTGAGTGTGGCCCATGGTCCGCTGGCGATGCATTGCCTGGCCATCGGCGAGCGCTACGAGATGCAGGCCAGCGACTGCGAATTCCACTTCATGTCGTTCGCTTTCGACGGCGCCCATGAGCGCTGGCTGACCAGCCTGACCCACGGTGCGTCGCTGCTGATCCGCGACGACAGTCTGTGGACCCCGGAGCAGACCTACAACGCCATGCACGAGTATGGCGTCACGGTGGTGGCGTTCCCGCCGGTCTACCTGCAACAACTGGCCGAACACGCCGAACGGGTCGGCAACCCGCCGCGGGTGCGCATCTACTGCTTTGGTGGCGATGCGGTGCCCACCGCCAGTTTCGAGCGGGTCAAGCGAGCGCTGAACCCGCAGTACATCATCAACGGCTACGGCCCGACCGAAACCGTGGTCACGCCACTGATCTGGAAGGCCGGTCGTGACCAGGCGTGCGGTGCCGCCTACGCACCGATTGGCAGCCGGATTGGCGACCGCAGCGCCTACGTGCTGGACGCCGACCTCAACCTGCTGCCCCAAGGCATGGCCGGTGAGCTGTACCTGGGGGGCAGTGGCCTGGCCCGGGGTTACCTGAACCGTCCGGGCCTGAGTGCCGAGCGTTTTGTCGCCGACCCGTTCAGCACCACCGGCGGCCTGCTGTACCGCACTGGCGACCGGGTTCGCCAGCGTGTCGACGGTACCTTCGACTACCTGGAACGCATCGACAATCAGGTGAAGATTCGCGGTTTCCGGATTGAACTGGGCGAAGTCGAAGCCTGCCTGCAAACCCTCGAAGGGGTGCGCGAGGCAGTGGTGGTCGCTCAGGAAAGTGGCAGTGGCAAGCGCCTGGTGGCCTACGTGGTGGCAGATGATGTGAGCGTGCAACGGGCCGGCTTTGCCGAAGCCCTGCGCGGACAGCTCAAGGCCAGCTTGCCGGCGCACATGGTCCCGGCCTACCTGCTGTTGCTCGATAGCCTGCCGCTGACGCCCAACGGCAAGCTCGACCGCAAGAACCTGCCGCAACCCGATCTCAGTCAGTTGCAGCAGGCCTATGTGGCACCGCGCAGCGAACTGGAACAGCAATTGGCGACGATCTGGCAGGACGTGCTGAAGCTGGACCGGGTTGGTCTTGCCGACAACTTCTTTGAATTGGGGGGTGACTCGATCATCTCGATTCAAGTGGTCAGCCGCGCCCGTCAGGCCGGCCTGCGGTTCACCCCCAAAGACCTGTTCCAGCACCAGACCCTCCAGGCGCTGGCCGGCGTGGTACGTACCGGGGAACCGTTGCAGGCCATCGACCAGTCCCCGGTGACGGGCGAAACCGCGCTGCTGCCGGTGCACCAGGTGTTCTTCGCCCAGGCGATTCCTGACCGTCACCACTGGAACCAGTCGGTGATGCTCAAACCTACGCAAACCCTGGCGCCCGAAGTCCTGGAGCAGGCCTTGCAGGCCTTGATCGTGCATCACGACAGCTTGCGCCTGGGGTTTGCCCGACCGTCCGGGGACTGGTCGGCGCACTACCGCGATATCGATGTCCTGCAGGCACTGTGGCTACGTGAGCCGGTGCTGTGGCAAGCCGATGTCGCGGATCTGGCCGCCCTCGATGCCTTGGGCAACCAGGCCCAGCGTAGCCTTGAACTGCAAGGCGGCACGCTGATGCGCGCCGTGCTGGCGACCCTGGCGGACGGCACGCAGCGCTTGCTGTTGATCGTTCACCACCTGGTGGTGGACGGCGTGTCCTGGCGGATTATCTTCGAAGACCTGCAAACCGCTTACCGGCAACGCCTGGCTGGTGAAGCCGCGCACTTGCCAGCCAAGACCAGCGCCGTCAAAGCCTGGGCCGAGCAGTTGCAACAGTACGCCACCAGTGCGTCGTTGCAGGCGGAACTGGCTTACTGGCAGCAGCAATTGCAGGGCGCGCCAGTGGCATTGCCCTGCGACAACCCGAACGGTGGCCAACAGCACCAGCAGGCGCTGTGCATCCGCAGCCAGCTGGATAAACACCTGACCCGCCAGTTGCTGCAAGAAGCCCCGGCGGCCTATCGCACCCAGGTCAACGACCTGTTGCTCACCGCCCTGGCGCGGGTGATGGTGCGCTGGACTGGCGACGACAGTGTGCTGGTGCAGCTCGAAGGCCATGGCCGCGAGGACCTGTTCGAACACATCGACCTGACCCGCACCGTGGGCTGGTTCACCAGCCTGTTCCCGGCACGCTTGTCGCCGATGGCGGAGCTGGGCGCGTCCCTCAAGCAGATCAAGGAGCAACTGCGGGCCATTCCGAACAAGGGCATTGGCTTTGGTGCGCTGGCGCACCTGGGGGATGCGCCAGCGCGCAATGCATTGGCCGGGTTGCCGGTGCCGCGCCTGACCTTCAACTACCTGGGTCAGTTCGACGGCAGCTTTGCCGAGGCCGACGGAGCGTTGTTCGTGCCGACCACCGAGGCCGGTGGCGAGGAGCTGAACCTGCAAGGGCCGATGGGTAACCCGCTGGCACTGGACAGCAAGGTGTTCGGCGGCGAGCTGAGCCTGAGCTGGACCTTCAGTGGCGAGATGTTCGCCCCGGCCACCATCCAGCGCCTGGCCGATGACTACCAGAACGAGCTGACCGTCCTGATTGGCCATTGCTGTGACCGCCAGTCTCACGGTGTCACGCCATCGGACTTCCCGCTGGCCCGACTGACCCAGCAGCAACTGGACAACTTGCCGCTGCCGGCCCAGGCCATCGACGATCTGTACCCGCTGTCACCGATGCAGCAGGGCATGCTGTTCCACTCGTTGCTGGAACAGGGCAATGGCGATTACATCAACCAGATGCGCCTGGACGTCGACGGTCTCGATCCGCAGGCTTTCCGTCAGGCCTGGCAGGCGGTGGTCGATGCCCATGACATCCTGCGCAGCGGTTTCTTCTGGCAGGGCGATCTCGAACACCCGGTACAGGTGGTGTATCGCCAGGTCGAGGTGCCGTTCACGGTGCTCGACTGGCGCGGACGTGATGCGCTGGACGCGGCCTTGCAGACCCTGGCCGACGAAGAACGTGCCCAGGGCCTGGACCTGAACCAGGCGCCCCTGTTGCGCCTGGTGCTGGTGCGTACCGCCGAGCATCGCCACCACCTGATCTACACCAACCACCACATCCTGATGGATGGCTGGAGCAATGCCCAGTTGCTGGGCGAAGTGTTGCAGCGCTATCGCGGTGAAACGGTGGCGCGCCAACCCGGGCGCTATCGCGACTACATCGCCTGGTTGCAACAGCAGGACGTCGCCGTCAGCCAAGCGTTCTGGACCCCGGCCCTGCAGCAACTGGAAGAGCCGACGCGCCTGGCCGATGCATTGCCGCTGCCGGCGCCGGCAGAGGTCGGCGGCTACGGCGATCACTATCAAATGCTCGACGTCACCCAGACCCATCGTCTGAGCGAGTTTGCCCGCCAGGCCAAGGTCACCGTCAACACCCTGGTGCAAGCGGCGTGGTTGCTGCTGTTGCAGCGCTACACCGGCAAACGCACCGTGGCCTTCGGTGCGACCGTGGCCGGGCGTCCGGCAGACGTGCCGGACAGCGAGCAACAGATCGGGCTGTTCATCAACACCTTGCCGGTGATCGCCAGCCCGGATCCGCAGCAAACGCTGAGCAGTTGGCTGCAAACCGTGCAGACCCAGAACCTGGCTCTGCGCGAGTTCGAGCACACGGTGCTGTCCGATCTGCAACGCTGGGCCGGGCAGGGCGGCGAAGCCCTGTTCGACAGCATTCTGGTGTTCGAGAACTACCCGGTTTCCGCAGCTCTGGAGCAAGGCGCACCCCAAGGGCTGCACTTCGGCCCAGTGACTACCCATGAGCAGACCAACTACCCGTTGACCTTGCTGGTCAGCCTGGATGCCCAACTCTCGGTGCACTTGAGCTACCAACGAGCGTGCTTCGCGGCGGGCAGCGTGGCGCAACTGGGGCGCCACCTGGCGCAGCTGTTGACCGGAATGACCGAGCACCCCGAGCGTCGCCTGAGTGACTGGCTGTTGCTGGACGCCGCCGAGCAGCGCACGGCCGTGCTGGAATGGAATCCGCCGCTTGAGGACGTCAAGCCGGCAGGGTGCGTGCATCAGTTGATTGCCGGGCAAGCGTTGGCCACGCCCGATGCGCTGGCGGTGACCTTCGGTCTCAAGCAACTGACGTACGCCGAACTCGAGGCTCGGGCCAACCAGGTCGCGCACCGGTTGATCGCCCTGGGGGTTGGTCCGGAAGTGCGGGTCGGCGTGGCGATGCAGCGCTCCGACAGTCTGTTGGTGGCGTTGCTGGCGGTGCTCAAGGCCGGTGGCGCCTATGTGCCGCTGGACCCGGACTACCCGGCCGAGCGCGTGGCCTACATGCTCGAAGACAGTCGTGCGCGGGTGCTGCTGACCGAAGCCGGCATCGCCGCCAGCCTGCCGGTGCCGGCGGGTACCGAGGTGCTACTGATGGAGCACGCGTTGTCATGGCTGGGTGGCATGCCCGACACGGCGCCCGTGACCGCAGTGTCGCCGGGCAACTTGGCCTACGTGATCTACACCTCCGGCTCCACCGGCCAACCCAAGGGCGTGGCGATCACCCATCGTAACGTGCTGGCGCTGATCGACTGGTCGCGCTCGGTCTACCGCCGCGACGACATCCAGGGCGTACTGGCCTCCACCTCGGTGTGCTTCGACCTGTCGGTGTGGGAGCTGTTCGTGACCCTGGCCAATGGTGGCTCGCTGATCATCGCGCGCAATGCCCTGGAATTGCCGCAGCTACCGGCGCGCGATCAGGTGCGCCTGATCAACACCGTGCCGTCGGCCATTGCGGCCTTGCAGCGCACCGGGCAGATCCCGCCGAGCGTGCGCATCATCAACCTGGCCGGCGAGCCGTTGAAACAGTCGTTGGTGGATGCCTTGTACGAGTCACTGACGCTGGAGCACGTCTTCGACCTGTACGGCCCATCGGAAGACACCACCTATTCCACCTGGACCCGGCGCGAGGCCTTGGCCCAGGCCAACATCGGCCGGGCGATCAAGCACTCCGCCGGCTATGTGCTGGACACCGACCTGCAGCTGGTCCCGCAAGGAGTATCGGCTGAGTTGTACCTGGCCGGCGGCGGCATCACCCGGGGGTACCTGGCGCGTCCCGGCATGACCGCCGAGAAGTTCGTGCCCAACCCGTTCGCCAGCAATGGCGAGCGCATGTACCGCACCTGCGACCTGACCCGCCAGCGCCAGGACGGTGTACTCGAGTACCGCGGGCGCATGGACCATCAAGTGAAGGTCCGCGGCTACCGCATCGAACTGGGGGAAATCGAAGCACGCCTGCTGCATCAGCCGGCGGTGAGCGAAGTGGCGGTGCTGGCGCAGGACGTGCTGGGCAGTCAGCAACTGGTGGCCTATGTGGTCGCCCCGCAGTTGGACCTCAGTGCCAGCGATGAGCAACGCCCCCTGCGTGATGCGCTCAAGGCCGGGCTCAGGGAACACCTGCCCGATTACATGGTGCCGGCGTACCTGGTGTTCCTCGAACAGCTGCCGTTGACCCCCAACGGCAAGCTCGACCGCAAGGCGCTGCCGGCAGTGGATGCCAGCCAGCTTCAGGCCGGTTACCTCGCCCCCCGCAGCGAGCTTGAGCAGCAGGTGGCGAGCATCTGGCAACAGGTGCTCAAGATTGAGCGCGTGGGCCTGAACGATCACTTCTTCGAACTGGGCGGCCACTCCTTGCTGGCCGTCAATGTGGTGTCGCGCCTGGCCCTTGAACGGGGTCTCACGCTGACCCCGCAACTGCTATTCCAGCACCCGACCCTGGGTGAATTCGTTGCCCGTCTGGACACCACCGACGGGCCCGTCAATGAACAGAAACTGAGCAAGCTAGAAGCCCTGCTTGACGAAATGGAGGAAGTCTAATGGACACGAGTGTTGCTTTGAGGATTGCCAAGCGCTTTATCACTCTGCCGCTGGACAAACGCAAACTGTACCTGGAGAAGATGCTCGAAGAGGGCGTCTCCCCGGCAAACCTGCCGATCCCCGAGGTGCAGTCCGGCTTCGACGCGATCCCGTTGTCCTATGCCCAGGAACGCCAGTGGTTCCTCTGGCTGATGGACCCCCACAGCAGCGCCTATCACATCCCCAGCGCCTTGCGCCTCAAAGGCACCTTGGACGTCGCCGCGCTGGAACGCAGTTTCAACGCGGTGGTTGCGCGCCATCAAAGCCTGCGCACCACCTTTGCCGAGCAGGGCGAACAACGGGTGCAGGTGATTCACGCGCAGATGCCGTTGAGCATTGCCCGGCAGGCAGTGCCTGCCGGTCTTGAGTCGTCACAGGTCGAGGCCCGCATCAAGGCGTTCGTCGACGGTGAAACCCATCGCCCGTTCGACCTCGCGTGCGGCCCGTTGCTGCGCGTGGCACTGTTGCAGGTCGACGAACACGACCACGTGCTGGCGCTGATCCAGCACCACATCATCTCCGATGGCTGGTCGATGCAAGTGATGGTTGGCGAACTGATCCAGCATTACGCCGCCGACACCACTGGCCAGCCTTTGGCCTTGCCCGAGCTGTCGGTGCAGTACGCCGACTATGCGATCTGGCAGCGCCACTGGCTGGAGGCTGGTGAGCGCGAGCGGCAACTGGCCTACTGGACCGCCACCCTGGGTGGCGAGGACAGCGTGCTGGAGTTGCCCATCGATCACCCGCGCCCGGCGGTGCAAAGCTATCGCGGTGCGCGCCTGGACCTGAACCTGCCGGCCGAACTCAGCGCCGGCCTCAAGCAACTGGCCCAGCGTGAAGGCAGCAGCCTGTTCATGCTGCTGCTGGCCTCGTTCCAGGCCTTGCTGCACCGCTACAGCGGTCAGTCGCAGATTCGCGTCGGGGTGCCGGTGGCCAACCGCAACCGGGTGGAAACCGAAGGCCTGATCGGCTTTTTCGTCAACACCCAGGTACTCAGCGCCGAGGTTCACGGGCAGCAGCGTTTTGACCAGTTGCTGGCCCAGGTCAAACAGTCGGCGCTGGCGGCCCAGGCGCACCAGGACCTGCCGTTCGAACAGTTGATCGAAGCCCTGCAACCAGAGCGCAGCCTGAGCCACAGCCCGCTGTTCCAGGTGATGTACAACCACCAGGCGGTCAACGACCAGGCCCAACGGCAAAGCCAGGTGCAACTGCCACAGCTGAATGTCGAGGACATTGTCTGGGAAGGGCGCACTGCCCAGTACGACCTGACCCTGGGCACTTACGAGTCGAGCGACGGCATCGCCGCCGAACTGACGTACGCCACCGACCTGTTCACCCCGGCCACCGTCGAGCGCCTGGCGCGGCACTGGCAGCATGTGCTGCGCGCTATCGTTGCCAACCCGACCCAGCGCATCGGCGAACTGCCGCTGCTCGATGCCACTGAACAGCGCCATCTGCAACAGGATTGGCAGCGCGTCACCGACCACGACGCGCCAGCGGCCGGTGTCCATCAGCGCATCGCTGCCCAGGCCCAGCTGATGCCAGATGCCATTGCGCTGATCGTCGGCGACGACACCTTGACCTACGAGCAACTGGAGTGCCGCGCCAACCCGCTGGCCCATAAGCTGATCGAGCAGGGCGTAGGCCCGGACGTGCTGGTGGGGATCGCCGTCGAGCGCAGCGTCGACATGATTGTCGGCCTGCTGGCAATCCTCAAGGCCGGCGGTGCCTACGTACCGCTGGACCCGGCGTACCCGGAGGATCGCCTGGACTACATGATCGAAGACAGTGGCATCGAACTGCTGCTGACCCAGGCCCATGTGCAGGCGCAGCTGCCGATTCCGGCCACACTCGCCACGCTGGTGCTGGATCAGCCGGGGGACTGGCTGCAAGGCTATCCGCAGTCCAGCCCAACGGTGGCGGTGGATGAGCAGCACCTGGCGTATGTGATCTACACCTCCGGCTCCACCGGCAAACCCAAAGGGGTGATGGTGCGTCACGGCGCACTGTTCAACTTCGTCGCCAGCATGGTCGGCCAGCCCGGCATCATGGCCTGTGACCGCATGTTGTCGCTGACCACGTTCTCCTTCGACATTTTCGGCCTGGAGATCTATGGCCCGTTGCTGGCCGGCGCCAGTGTGGTGCTGACCGGCAAGGACGTGCATCAGGACCCGCAGGCGGTGCTGCAACTGATTCGGCGCTGGGCGGTGACGGTGTTGCAAGCCACGCCTTCGACCTGGCGCATGCTGCTCGATAGTGACGACGCCGCGTTGCTGGCCGGGCGCACGTTCCTGTGTGGCGGCGAAGCATTGCCGCAGGAGCTGGCGCAACGCATGCTGGCGCTGACGCCCAAGGTCTGGAACCTCTACGGCCCGACCGAAACCACCATCTGGTCGGCCCTGCATCCGCTGAGCCTGGACAGTCCTCGGCCGCTCCTTGGCAAGCCGATCGACAACACCGCGCTGTACATTCTGGGCAGCGACCTGGTACTCAACCCGCCGGGTGCTCCCGGCGAACTGCTGATCGGTGGCGATGGCCTGGCCCGTGGCTATTTCCAGCGCCCGGCACTGACCGCCGAACGCTTTGTGCCGGACCCGTTTTCCACCCGTGGCGAGCGGCTGTACCGCACCGGCGACCTGACCCGCTATCGCGCCGAGGGTGTGATCGAGTACATCGGGCGCATTGACCATCAGGTGAAAATACGCGGGTTCCGTATCGAGCTTGGCGAAATCGAAGCCCGCCTGCTGGCGTTGGACAGCGTCCGGGAAGCCGTGGTGGTGGCCCAGGACGGCCCGACCGGCCAGCAACTGGTGGGTTATGTGGTCGCGGCCAGCGAGCTTCCAAACCCCGAGGCTGAAGCCGAGCTGCGCACGGCGCTCAAGGCCAGCCTCAAGGCACAGCTGCCGGAATACATGGTGCCGGCGCACCTGCTGTTCCTCGCCCAATTACCGCTGACCCCCAATGGCAAGGTCGACCGCAAGGCCTTGCCCAAGCCCGATGCCAGCCAATCGCAGTCGAGCTACATCGCGCCGCGGACCGCCACCCAGCACCGGGTGGCGGAGATCTGGCAAGCGGTGTTGAAACTCGAGCAAGTGGGGCTTTCGGATAACTTCTTCGAACTCGGTGGTCACTCGCTGCTGGTGACCCAGGTGGTGTCGCGGGTGCGCCAGGTGCTGAATATCCAGGTGCCGCTGCGCACCCTGTTCGAGCACGGCACGCTGGAGGACTTTGTCGCCGCGCTGGGTGTCGAACAGGGCAGTCGCGCGCCTGCGATTGCCGTGCTGCCCCGTGAGCAACCGCTGGCGTTGTCCTACGCCCAGGAACGTCAATGGTTCCTCTGGCAACTGGCACCCACCAGCACCGCCTACCACGTGCCGGCCGCCTTGCGCCTGCGCGGTGAGCTGGACCTGGCGGCGTTGCAGCGCAGTTTCGACGCGCTGATCGACCGCCACGAATCCTTGCGTACCTGTTTTGTCAGCGATCAACCACAGCCCCAGCAGGTGATCCAGGCCCAGGCTTCGTTGCACCTTGCCGTGCAGGAGGTCGAGCGCGATCTGGATGACGACCGCCTGCAGGCGCTGGTGGCGCAAGAGACCTTGCACCTGTTCGATTTGCAGCAAGGCCCGCTGCTGCGGGTCAAGCTGTTGCGCCTGGCGGCCGATGACCATGCGCTGATCATTACCTTGCATCACATCGTCTCCGACGGCTGGTCGATGGGCATCATGGTCGACGAACTGATCGCCCTGTATGCCGCCTACAGTCAGGGGCAGGCGCCGCAGTTGCCGGCGTTGCCGGTGCAATACGCCGACTACGCGGTGTGGCAACGGCAGTGGATGGAGGCCGGGGAGCGCGAGCGCCAATTGGCCTACTGGACGGCACAGCTGGGGGGCGAGCAACCACTGCTGGAACTGCCGACCGACCGTCCGCGCCCGTCCGAGCAGAGCTATCGCGGGGCCCGTCAGGACATCGCCTTGAGCCCGGCACTGGTCGCCGGCCTCAAGCAGGCGGCGCAGCGCGAGCAGGTCACCCTGTTTACGCTGTTGCTGGCCTCGTTCCAGACCTTGTTGCATCGCTACAGCGGTCAGACGCAGATCCGCGTCGGCGTGCCGGTGGCCAATCGCAGCCGGGTGGAAACCGAAGGCCTGATCGGCTTCTTCGTCAACACCCAGGTGCTCAAGGCCGACGTCGACAGCCAGCAGACCTTTCGCAGCCTGTTGCAACAGGTCAAGCACAGCGTGCTCGGCGCCCAGGCCCATCAGGACTTGCCGTTCGAGCAATTGGTCGATGCCCTGCAACCGCAGCGCAGCCTCAGTCACAGCCCGTTGTTCCAGGTGCTGCACAACCACCAGAGCCAGGCGCGCGAAGCCCGTGGTGCGGCGCGGCTGCCGAACATCGAGATCCAGCCACTGAGTTGGGCCTCGCACACGGCTCAGTTCGACCTGACCCTGGACACCTTCGAATCCGCCGACAACCTCTGGGCTGAACTGACCTACGCCACCGACCTGTTCGACGCCGCGACCATGGCGCGGTTTGCCGGGCATTGGTTGAACCTGCTGCACGCGGTGGTTGCCGATGGCGGGCAGCGCATCGGCGAGTTGCCGTTACACGATGACGCCGAACGGGCGGCCACCCTGTTGCAGTGGAACCCGGCGGTGACGGATTTCCCGAGCCAGGCGTGCCTGCACCGGTTGATCGAAGCGCAAGCCTTGCGTGATGCCGATGCGATCGCCGTGAGCTATCTCGACCAGACCCTGAGCTACGGCGAACTCAACCGCCGTGCCAACACCCTGGCCCACACGCTGATCGACAGCAGGGTAGGGCCGGATGTACGCGTGGGGCTGGCGGTTGAGCGCAGCCTGGAAATGCTGGTGGGCCTGCTGGCCATCCTCAAGGCCGGCGGGGCCTATGTGCCGCTGGACCCGACCTACCCCGAGGAACGCCTGGCCTACATGATCCAGGACAGCGGTATCGGCCTGGTGTTGAGCCAACGCCATGTGCTGGGGCGCCTGCCGGTACCGGACAACGTGCGCAGCCTGATCCTCGATCAGGACGATGACGGGCTTGAGGGCTACAGCGACGCCAACCCGCAGGTGGCGATGAGTCCGGATAACCTGGCGTATGTGATCTACACCTCCGGCTCCACCGGCCAACCCAAGGGCACCTTGCTCGCCCACCACAATGTGGTGCGCCTGTTCGCAGCCACCGACCCCTGGTTCAGTTTCGGCCCGCAGGATGTCTGGAGCCTGTTCCACTCCTACGCGTTCGACTTCTCGGTCTGGGAAATCTTTGGTGCGCTGCTGCACGGCGGCAAGCTGGTGGTGGTGCCGTACGAGGTCAGTCGCTCGCCGGAAGACTTCCATGCCTTGCTGTGCCGCGAGCGCATCAGTGTGCTGAACCAGACGCCATCGGCTTTCAAGCAACTGATGCAGGTGGCCTGTGCGCCCGGGCACCGCGTCAGCCAGTTGTCGCTGCGCTACGTGGTGTTTGGCGGCGAAGCGCTGGAGGTCAAGAGCCTGCGCGACTGGTTCGAACGCTTTGGCGATACGGCCCCGCAGTTGATCAACATGTACGGCATTACCGAAACCACGGTGCACGTGACCTACCGACCGTTGTCCATGGCCGACCTGCAGCGCGAGGTCGGCAGCCCGATTGGCGAGCCGATCCCGGACCTGTCCTGGTACCTGCTCGACGGTGACCTGAACCCGGTCGGCAAAGGCTGCATCGGTGAGCTGTATGTGGGGCGCGCCGGTCTGGCGCGGGGTTACCTGAATCGTGCCGACCTGACCTGCCTGCGCTTCATCCCCGATCCGTTTGCCGCTGACGGTGGGCGTTTGTACCGTACCGGTGACCTGGCGCGTTATCGTGCTGACGGGGTCATCGAGTACGTCGGGCGCATCGACCATCAGGTGAAGATCCGGGGCTTTCGTATCGAGCTGGGTGAAATCCAGGCGCAGTTGCTGGAGCAGGACGCCGTGCGCCAGGCCGCGGTGCTGGCGCAGCCAGGTCTCAGCGGCCAGCAACTGGTGGCGTACCTGGTGCCGGCCGATGCGGCGGTGCTCGATGGCAGCGCCGAACAGCAGGCGCACTGGCGTGACCGCGTGCGTGCCTCCCTCAAGGACAACCTGCCGGAGCACATGATCCCGGCGCACCTGATGCTGTTGGCGCAGTTGCCGTTGACCGCCAACGGCAAGCTCGACCGCAACGCACTGCCGTTTCCCGACGCCAGCCAGTCGCAGCAGGCCTATCAGGCGCCGCAAAGCGTGCTGGAGCAGCAACTCGCGGCGATCTGGCAGGACGTGCTGAAGCTGCCGCAAGTGGGCCTGCACGACAACTTCTTCGAACTCGGAGGTGACTCGATTATCTCGATCCAGGTGGTCAGCCGTGCCCGTCAGGCCGGTATTCGCCTGAGCCCCAAGGACCTGTTCCAGCACCAGACCGTACAGCGTCTGGCCCTGGTGGCCGGGGTGGGCGACAGCGGCGTGGTCATCGACCAGCGGGCCGTCAGCGGCGCTGCATTGCTGCTGCCGATCCAGCAGCAGTTCTTCGAGGATGCTATCCCCGAGCGTCACCACTGGAACCAGTCGCTGCTGCTCAAACCGGCAGCCACGCTGGACGCGGCAACCCTTGAACAGGTACTGCACGCGCTGGTGCTGCATCACGACGCCTTGCGCCTGAGTTTTCAGGCGCAGGAGGGCACCTGGGCGGCCACGCACCTGTCACCCGACGGCGTGCAGGACCATGACCTGCTCTGGCAGGCGCAGGTAGCGGACACCCACGCACTGGAAGCCCTGGGCAACCGGGCCCAGCGCAGTCTCGACCTGCAACACGGACCGCTGCTGCGGGCGGTGCTGGCCACCCTTGACGACGGCAGCCAGCGCTTGTTGCTGGTGATCCATCACCTGGCGGTGGACGGCGTATCGTGGCGGATTCTGCTGGAAGACCTGCAAAGCGCGTATCAACAGGTGAGTACCGGCCAGCCCCTGGCACTGCCGGCCAAAACCAGTGCATTCAAGGACTGGAGCGAACAGTTGCAGCGCTATTCCCGCAGTCCGGCGCTGCAAGCGGAACTGGCTTACTGGCAGAACTGCCTGAGCGATGTCAGCACCGATCTGCCGTGCGAGCGCCTCGATGGGGGGGAGCAGAACCATCTGGCGCTGACCGTGCAAACCCGTCTCGGCCAGGACCTGACCCGGCAACTGCTGCAAGAGGCGCCTGCGGCCTACCGAACCCAGGTCAACGACCTGTTGCTGACCGCGCTGGCCAGGGTGATCGGGCGCTGGACTGGCCAGGCTGCGACTCTGATCCAGCTCGAAGGCCATGGTCGTGAAGAACTGTTCGACCGCATCGACCTGACCCGCACCGTCGGTTGGTTTACCAGCCTGTTCCCGGTGCGCCTGACGCCAGCGGTCGGGCAGGGCGACTCGATCAAGCAGATCAAGGAGCAACTGCGCGCCATCCCCAACAAGGGCATGGGTTACGGTGCCTTGCGCCACCTGGGCGATGAGTCGGTACAGCAGCGCCTGCGTGTGCTGCCAACCCCCCGGATCACCTTCAACTACCTGGGCCAGTTCGATGGCAGCTTCGATGGCGACGACGCGGCCTTGTTTGCCCCGGCTCAGGAAAGCGGCGGCCTGGAACAAAGCGCCGACGCGCCGCTGGGCAACTGGCTGACCCTCAACGGCCAGGTGTATGGCGGCGAACTGAGTGTGGGCTGGACGTTCAGCCGTGAGCGTTTCAGTCGCGAAACCATCGAGCGCCTGGCGGCGGCCTACGCGCAGGAACTGGCGGCGTTGATTGCCCACTGCACCGAACCCGGTGTCGCAGGCCTGACGCCATCGGACTTCCCACTGGCGGGCCTGACCCAGGCGCAACTCGACAGCCTGCCGGTTACTGCCAGCCAGATCGCCGATGTCTATCCGCTGTCGGCGATGCAGCAGGGCATGCTGTTCCACAGCCTGTACGAGCAAGCGAGTGGCGACTACATCAACCAGGTCCGCCTGGATGTAGCAGGTCTCGACCCGCAACGCTTCCGTGATGCCTGGCAGGCGGCGGTCGACAGCCACGACATTCTGCGCACCGGTTTTGTCTGGCAGGGTGCGGTGGCGCACCCGGTGCAAGTGGTGCACAAACAGTTGTGCATGCCGTTCAGCGTGCTCGACTGGCGTGACCGCGTCGTGCCGGACGAGGCCTTGAATGCCTTGGCGGCTGCCGAACAGGCCCAGGGTTTCGACCTGGCCCATGGGCCGCTGCTGCGCATGGTGGTGGTACGCCTGGATGATCAGCGCTGCCATCTGATCTACACCAACCACCACATCCTCATGGACGGCTGGAGTAATTCGCAGTTGCTGGGCGAAGTCCTGCAACGCTACAGCGGCGAGTCGGTCCCGGCACAGGCCGGGCGTTATCGCGACTACATCCAGTGGCTGCAAGGTCAGGACAGCCGCGCAAGCGAAGCCTACTGGAAAGGCCAGTTGGCCAACCTTCAGGAACCCACCCGACTGGCCCAGGCAGTACAGTGTCAGCTGCGCGAAGAACAGCTCGACGGTCATGGCGAGCAGTATCGCTTCATCGATGCCGTGCAAACCCGGCGCCTGGGCGAATTTGCCCGCCAGCAAAAGGTCACCCTCAACACCCTGGTCCAGGCCACATGGCTGTTGCTGCTACAGCGCCTCACCGGTCAGCAAACCGTGGCGTTCGGCGCCACGGTGGCCGGGCGTCCGACGGAACTCAAAGGCGTCGAGCAGCAGATCGGCCTGTTCATCAACACCTTGCCGGTCATCGCCAGCCCGCGTTCGGAGCAGACCGTCGGCCAGTGGTTGCAGGCCGTGCAGGCGCAGAACCTCGGCCTGCGCGAACACGAACACACGCCGTTGTTCGACATCCAGCGTTGGGCCGGCAAAAGCGGTGAAGCGCTGTTCGACAACATCCTGGTGTTCGAGAACTACCCGGTATCCCAAGCCCTGGAGCAGGGTGCCCCGAGCGAACTGCGCTTTGGCAGCATCGACAACCACGAACAGACCAACTACCCGCTGACCCTGGCGGTGAATGTCAGCGATGAGCTGTCGTTGCACTACAGCTACCAGCGCGGGCAGTTCGCCGACTCGGTGATCGGGCAGTTGAGCACACACTTCGACACGCTGTTGCAGCAGTTGGCGGGCTCGGGCGACGCCACCCTGGGTGAGTTGAACCTGCTGGATGCCGCCGGGCAGCAACGCATGGTCGAGCAGTGGAATGCCACCGAGGTGACGTACCCGCAAGCGCTGTGCGTTCACACGCTGATCGAAGCCCAGGCCCGGCGTACACCGCACGCCACGGCGCTGGTGTTTGCCGGGCAGTCCCTGAGCTATGCCCAGCTCAATGCCCGGGCCAACCAGTTGGCCCACGCGCTGATCCAGCGCAAGGTCGGTCCCGATGTGCTGGTGGGGATTGCGCTTGAGCGCAGCCTGGAAATGGTCATCGGCCTGCTGGCGATTCTCAAGGCCGGGGGCGCCTATGTGCCGCTGGACCCGGACTACCCCCGTGAGCGCCTGAGCTACATGATGGCCGACAGCGGCATCAGCCTGCTGTTGACCCAGCCGCCGTTGCTCGCCAGCCTGCCGGTTCCCGAGGGGCTGCAGTGCCTGTGCCTGGAGCCTGAAGGCCAGGCGTTCGGCGCATTGCCGTCGGTTGATCCGCTGGTGGCCTGCAGCGCCGACAACCTGGCGTACGTGATTTACACCTCAGGTTCCACCGGTCTGCCGAAAGGGGCGGGCAACGCCCATCGGGCCTTGACCAACCGTTTGCTGTGGATGCAACAGGCCTACGACCTGAACGCGAACGACAGGGTCTTGCAGAAGACTCCGTTCAGCTTCGACGTGTCGGTCTGGGAGTTCTTCTGGCCATTGATGACCGGTGCCCGACTGGTCGTCGCGCGGCCGGGCGATCACCGCGATCCGGCCAGGTTGATCGAGCTGATCAACCAGCAAGGCGTCACCACGCTGCACTTTGTGCCGTCAATGCTGCAAGCGTTCTTGCAGGACGCCAACGTGGCCAGTTGCACCGGCCTGACGCGTATCGTCTGCAGCGGTGAAGCGCTGCCGGTGGACGCGCAGTTGCAGGTGTTCGCCAAACTGCCGGGTGCCGGGTTGTACAACCTCTACGGGCCGACCGAGGCGGCCATCGACGTGACCCACTGGACCTGTCGCGATGAAGGCCGCGATGGCGTACCGATCGGCCAGCCGATTGCCAACCTCGCCACCTACATTCTCGACAGCGGCTTGAACCCGTTGCCGGTGGGCGTGGCCGGTGAGCTGTACCTGGGAGGCATTGGCCTGGCCCGTGGTTACCATCGTCGTCCGGGGCTCAGCGCCGAGCGTTTCGTGGCCAGCCCGTTTGTGGCCGGCCAGCGCTTGTACCGCACCGGTGACCTGGCGCGGTACCGCGCCGACGGGGTGATTGAATACGTCGGGCGCATCGACCATCAGGTGAAGCTGCGTGGCCTGCGCATCGAACTCGGGGAGATCGAAACCCGGTTGGTGGAGCACGCGGCCGTGCGTGAAGCGGTGGTGGTGGCTCAGGAGGTGCAGGGCAGCAAGCAGTTGGTGGCGTACCTGGTGCCCAGCGACCCAGAGACCCTGGAAGCTGCGCAAGCGGTTCGTACACACCTGCACGACAGCCTCAGTGCCCGGCTGGGGGAAAACCTGCCGGACTACATGGTGCCAAGCCATCTCGTCTGGTTGGCGCAGATGCCGCTCAGTCCCAACGGCAAACTCGACCGCAAGCGCCTACCGGCACTGGAGTTCGCGGCTGCCGAGCACTTCGTGGCAGCGGCCAATGCCACCGAGCAGGCATTGGTGGATATCTGGCAAGCGGTGTTGGGGGTAACGCAGGTCAGCACCACGGACAACTTCTTCGCCCTGGGGGGCGACTCCATCGTGTCGATTCAGGTGGTCAGCCGCGCGCGTCAACACGGCATCGAACTGAGCCCCAAGGACCTGTTCCAGCAACCGACCATCCAGCAATTGGCGCTGCGGGCGCTGATCGTTGACAGTCTGGCAGCGCAACCGACGCCATTGCCCGATCTGCCGCTGCACGGTTTGAGCGACGCACAGGTGGCCGGGTTGCCGCTGCCCGAAGGTCGGCTCGATGGCCTGTACCGCTTGTCACCGATGCAGCAAGGCATGTTGTTCCTCGGCTTGAACTCGCCGGACGTCGACCTCTACATCAACCAGCTGTGCATCCCGGTGCAAGGCCTGGAACCGTTGCGCTTCAAGGCCGCGTGGGAGGCGGTGAGCCAGCGTCACGACATTCTGCGTACCGGCTTTCTGTGGCAGGACCTGGCCGAGCCCTTGCAGTTCGTGCTGGCCGATGCGGCCCTGCCCATCAGCCTGCTCGACTGGCGCGGGCAGGACACCTCGGCCCAAGCCTTGCAGGCACTGGCCGACCGTGAGCGGGCCAAGGGTTTCGACCTCGACCGTCCACCCTTGCAGCGCCTGGTGCTGGTGCGCCTGGGTGACGACAGCTATCAGTTGATCTGGACCTATCACCACCTCCTGATCGACGGCTGGAGCAGTTCCCGGTTGATCGGTGAAGTGCTCAGCCACTACTCGGGTCAGGCATTGGCCGAGGCGGTGCCGTACCGGCGCTATATCAACTGGTTGCAACAGCAGGACGCCAACGCCAGCGAAGGCTTCTGGCGCCAGCACCTGCTGCCACTGGACCAGCCGACGTATCTGGCCGACGCTGTGCCACGCACCGGACAGGGCGGGGAGCATGCAGCGCTCTACAGCCGTTTGGGGCAAACCCGTACCGAACACTTGAAGGCCTTTGCCCAGTCCCAGCGCATCACCCTCAACACCTTGGTGCAGGGGGCCTGGCTGGTGCTGCTCAGTCGTTACAGCGGCCAGCGCTGCGTGGCCTTTGGGGCCACCGTGGCCGGGCGACCGGCGAGCCTGCCTGCGTCCGAGTCGATCATGGGGCTGTTCATCAACACCTTGCCGGTGATCAAGGACGTGCCGCCTGAGCAAGCGGTGGGCCAGTGGCTGCGTGATGTGCAGGACTACAACCTGGACATGCGCGAGCGTGAATACACACCGCTGACCGACGTGCAGCGCTGGGCCGGGCGTGCCGGGCAATCATTGTTCGACAGCATCATCGTCTTCGAAAACCACCCGATCGATCAGGCCTTGCGCGAGTTCCGCGATGACTCCCTGAGCTTCGGCGACAGCAGCAGCGCGGGCCTGACCAACTTCCCGATGGACCTGATGGTCACCCTGGAAGACGGCCTGGTGATCGAATACATGTTCCTGCGCGAGCATTTCGATCCGGCGACGGTGGAAGGTATTCGCCGCAATATGGAAGGCCTGCTGGACGCGCTGTCGGCTGACGCCACGCAGCCGCTGGGGCGAATGGGGCTGGTCACGGGGCAGGTCGAGGCTGTTGCCGCACCGGCGGTGCAGGCAATGGCGTTGCCGGTACACCAGCGCATCGCGCAATGGGCGCGGCAACACGCGCAACAGCCTGCGGTGATGTTCGCCGGTCAGTCCTTCAGCTACGGGCAGATCGAGGCGCGCGCCAACCGTCTGGCCCACGCGCTGATTGCCGAAGGCGTCGGCCCGGACGTGCGGGTCGGCGTGGCCTTGTCGCGCAGCGAGCAGATGATTGTCGCCTTGCTGGCAGTGCTCAAGGCCGGTGGCGCTTATGTGCCGCTGGACGCGACCTACCCACGGGAGCGCCTGAGCTATCTGATGCGCGATTCGGGCATCGCCCTGTTGCTCAGCGATTCGAGCTTGAGCGGTGTATTGCCGGTGCAGGACAACCTGCACGTGATGCACCTGGACCGCCTGAACCTGGATCAGCAACCGGGCCACGCACCACAGGTGACGGTGCAACCGGACAACCTGGCCTACGTGATCTACACCTCCGGTTCCACCGGCCTGCCAAAAGGTGTCGGCGTGGCCCACGGGCCGCTGGCGATGCATTGCCAGGCGATCGGTGAGCGGTATGCGATGACGCCGGACGATTGCGAACTGCATTTCATGTCGTTCGCCTTCGACGGTGCTCATGAGCGCTGGTTGACCACCCTGACCCACGGTGCGCGACTGTTGATCCGTGATGACAGCCTGTGGACGGCCGAGCAGACCTACGCCGCCCTGCATGAGCACCAGGTGACCGTCGCGGCCTTCCCGCCGGTGTACCTGCAACAGCTGGCCGAACACGCCGAGCAGCAGGGCAACCCGCCCGCGGTGCGCATCTACTGCTTCGGCGGTGATGCGGTGCCGGTGGCGAGTTTCGAACTGGCCAAGCGTGCGCTGAAGCCGCAACACATCATCAATGGCTATGGCCCGACGGAAACCGTGGTCACGCCATTGATCTGGAAGGCCGGCCCGGCGGATGAATGTGGCGCGGCCTACGCGCCGATCGGCAGTCTGGTGGGAGAGCGCAGCGGTTATGTGCTGGACAGCGACCTCAACCCCTTGCCGGCCGGTATTGCCGGTGAGCTGTACCTGGGTGGCAGCGCGCTGGCCCGGGGGTATCTGGGGCGTAGCGGTGGCACGGCCGAACGCTTTGTCGCTGACCCGTTCAGCGCCACGGGCGGGCGTCTGTACCGTACTGGCGACCTGGTGCGCCAGCGCGAAGACGGCACCCTCGATTACCTGGGACGGATCGACCATCAGGTGAAGATCCGTGGGTTCCGCATTGAACTGGGGGAGATCGAGGCCCGCCTCAAGCAGCAACCGGGGGTGCGAGATGCCGCCGTGGTCGCCCGCGAAGGCGGCAGTGGCAAGCAGCTGCTCGGGTATGTGCTGGCCAACGCCGACACGGACACCGACGGTTTGTGCGAGCGCTTGCGTGAACAACTCAAGGCCTGCCTGCCGGACTACATGGTGCCGGCCCACCTGACGCTACTTGCGCGCATGCCGCTGACGCCCAACGGCAAGCTCGACCGCAAGGCCCTGCCGGAACCTGGGGTTGAACAGCAACGTCAGGACTACGTGGCACCGGTCACCGAGCTGGAAAAAGCCCTGGCGACAATCTGGCAGCAGGTGCTGAAAATCGAGCGCGTGGGCGTCACCGACAACTTCTTTGAACTGGGGGGCGATTCGATTCTCAGCCTGCAAGTGATTGCTCGCAGCCGCTCACTCAAGGCTCAGGGCTTGAGCCTGAAGCTGCGCGACCTGATGCAGAAGCCGAGCATCGCGCAACTGGTGACCAGTGTGCAGGGCACGACCCTGAAAAGCACCGGGTTGCTGGCCATGAATGGCGAGGTGTCGGTTGTGGCGCCGCTGTTTTGCGTACACGCCGGCTTCGGCACGGTGTTCGACTACGAACCGCTGGCGCGGCGTTTGAGCGGTCAGCGTCAGGTGCTGGCGATCCAGGCGCGGATGCTGCTCGATCCGACCTGGGACGATGCCTCCCTGCAGGGCATGGCCAGTGATTACGTAGCGCAGATCCGTGCCCATCAACCGCAAGGGCCGTATCACCTGTTGGGCTGGTCCCTGGGCGGAACGTTGGCGCTGCTGATGGCCGCGCAGTTGGAAAGTGCCGGTCAGCAGGTGGCGTTTGTCGGGCTGGTGGACGGCTTCGTGCCGTCGGCGGCGGTGAATGCCGGTGTGCGGGATGACTGGCACAGCGACCTGCGCGAGTTCGTACAGGCGACGCTGCCGGATGTG
The DNA here is from genome assembly GCF_900187535.1 of Pseudomonas sp. Irchel s3a18. Lineage (NCBI taxonomy): Bacteria > Pseudomonadati > Pseudomonadota > Gammaproteobacteria > Pseudomonadales > Pseudomonadaceae > Pseudomonas > Pseudomonas sp. Irchel s3a18. Next base: position 61,284 of record NZ_FYDV01000003.1, read on the forward strand.
GCGCAGCACCTGGCGGTGCAGGGCGAAGAGACCAGTACCAACGTGCGCGGGCTGTTGTCCGCGGCACTGGCCGGCAGCCGCGAAGGATCGACCTACGTGGCACTGGGGGCTGATGAACTGGCCCATGTGTTCAGCGTTGCGCGCCGGCTCAAGCAGTTGTCACTGCAACTGGATCGTTGCAGCGCACTGAGGATTGCACCGACCTGTTGGTGGACCCCCGGCCGTGACGACGAAGCCATGGAGCTGGCGGCGCAACTGGGGCAGCCGGATCTCGGCGGCGAGCTGATCGACTGCGGGCACTTCCAGATTCCCCGTGATGAAAAGTGCCTCGCCGGGGTTGAAGAAGTGCTGGTCGAGATCGTTGAACGGGTAGCGCTCTGCTGAATCTGAACCCATCTGTGAGACCGGCCGGGCCCTGGGCCCGACCGGTTGGAGGTTGTTGTGATGTCGTTGAACCCTGATATTGCGGCGTTTCTGGAACTGGTCGGCAACGGCCGGGCCAGTGGCAAACGCCTGCCGATGCATGCCCTGACACCCGAGCAGGCCCGTGAACAGTTCGATCAGTCGTCCTTGATGATGGAGGCGGGAGCAGAGGACCTGGAGCTGGTTGACGAGTTGCAGGTTCCGACCCGTGACGGTGCCCGGCTCGACGCGCGGATCTATAGCAACCATGCCCTGAGCGAAGGTGCGGGGCGTGCGGCGTTGTTGTATTTCCACGGTGGTGGCTATGTGGTCGGCAGTCTCGATTCCCATGATTCGGTGTGCCGGGCCCTGGCGGCCATGGCCGATTGCGTGGTGCTGTCGGTGGCCTATCGGCTGGCGCCGGAGTTTCGCTTTCCGACCGCCGCCGACGATGCGCAGGATGCGTGGCACTGGCTGGTGGCCAACGCGCCCCGACTGGGCATTGATGCGCGGCGGCTGGCGGTGGGCGGTGACAGTGTCGGCGGCAGCCTGGCCACAGTGTTGGCCGCGCAACCCTTGGCCACCGAGGTGCAGCCGTTGCTGCAGGTATTGATCTACCCGGTGACCGATGCCAGCCAGGGCAGCGCCTCCATCGAGCGCTATGGCGTTGGCCACTTGCTGGAAAAGGACTCGCTGGCCTGGTTCTACGGGCATTACCAGCGAGACGCGGATGATCGTCTGGACCCACGTTTTTCGCCGTTGCTGGGCAAGGTTGGGGCGAACGTGCCGCCGGTGTTGCTGATCCTCGCCGAATGCGACCCGCTGCACGATGAGGGCGTGGCTTATGCACGGCATTTGCAGGCGGCAGGCGTGGCGGTGGAGCTCAAGGTCTACCCGGGCATGACTCACGACTTCCTGCGCATGGGCGCGATCATCGATGAGGCTGAGCAGGCACAGCAGCACATTGCCGAGCGGCTGATGCGGGTGTTTGCAGCGGGATAAACCGCAGGCCTGCCCCCCAAGGGCTATGCACAACAAAACGCCGCTTCCCCATTCGGGCAAGCGGCGTTTTACTTGGCGCACGGTGAGTGTTCAGCTGCATGCGCCTTCTGTAGGAGCGAGCATGCTCGCGATGACCGTGAGAGCGATGTGGGGGTGTCAGGCAGTACGTGTCATCGTTGGCGACCATCGTGAGCGCGCTCGCTCCTACAGGCAATGCAGGTTGGCGCACGGTGAGTATTCTGCTGCATGCGCCTTCTGTAGGCGCGAGCATGCTCGCGATGACCGTGAGAGCGACGCGGGGTGTCAGGCGGTACGCGTCATCGTTGGCGACCATCGCGAGCGCGCTCGCTCCTACAGACAATGCAGGTGGCGCACGGTGAGTATTCTGCTGTATGCGCCTTCTGTAGGCGCGAGCATGCTCGCGATGACCGTGAGAGCGACGTGGGGTGTCAGGCAGCACGCGTTATTGTTAGCGACCATTGCGAGCGCACTCGCCCCTGAAGGGCAATGCAGGCAGCGCCCACAAAAACGCCGCTTACCCAGCGCAGGGTAAGCGGCTTTGCATTGCAGGCGTAGTGCTTAGAAGTTGTAGGTCATGTCAGCCGTAACGGTGCGACCTTCGCCGTAGTAGCAGTCCAGTGTACCGTTGCAGCTGGCGACGTACTTCTTGTCTTCGATGTTTTCCAGGTTCAGTTGCACTTTTACGCCCTTGACGCGCAGTGGCGATTTTTCCAGGTCATAGGACAGCATGCCGTCGTATACGGTGTAGGACGGAATCTGGAAGGAGTCTTCCTCGTAGTCCGAGCCGTAGCTGCTGCGCACGTAGCGCACACCCAGGCCGGCGCCGAAACCGGACAGGACGCCGTGGTCGAAGGTGTAGTCGACCCAGCCGGACGCGGTCAGTGGCGGACTCATGGCCAGGGTGCGACCCTCGCGACCATCGTTGGTGCTTCTCCACTTGATGTCGTTGCGCGACACCGCGGCCAGCACCCGCAGGTTCTCGGTGACGTTGACCTTGCCTTCGAGCTCCACACCCTTGGAACGAACCGAGCCGCTCTGGACGCTGAAGCCCGGATTGATCAGGTCGGTGGTCAGCATGTTGTCCTGGTCGATCTGGTACACCGACAACTGGATGAAGCCATCGATGGTGGTCGGCTCGTACTTGACGCCGACTTCATATTGCTTGCCGGTGCTTGGCTCGAACGGACTGGCATTGACGTCGGTGCCGGACTGCGGCAGGAACGACTCGGAGTAGCTTGCGTACGGCGTCACGCCATTGTCGAACAGGTAACCGAAGCCGGCCCGGCTGGTGAACTTCTCATCCGTTGCCCGGGTGCCTGGGGTGTCGCTCAATGGTTGCTTGTTCTCGGTGATGGCGTAGTCGTAACGGCCACCCAGGGTCATGAACCACTTGCCCCACTTCATTTGGTCCTGCATGTACAGGCCGGTCTGCTTGATGGTGTTGTCCCAGCGATAAGGCTGGGAGAAGGTGAACTCACTGCCGTAGACCGGATTGAACAGGTCCAGGGGTGGTCCGTTGCGGTCATACAGGCCGTAGAACTGGGAGTTGTAGTGGTAGTAGTCCACGCCCAGCAGCACGGTGTGGTCCAGCTCCGCGGTCTTGAATTTGGCCTGCGCGGTGCTATCGATGCCGTACACCTTGTTGGTCTGCGACCAGTCCACGCCAAAGCGGGTCTGGTAGCGGTTATCTTCCAGACCGGTGGCCGGATTGGGGACATAGGAGTAGCCGTGCAGTGGCGCGACGTACCGGTCGTCGAGGTAGGCGTAGCTGGTGCGTTGCTTGAGGGTCCAGATGTCGTTGAGCTCGTAGGCCACGTCATAGCCGACCACGAATTGCTCACGATCGTACTTGTTCAGGCCCGGTTCACCGAGGAACAGGTCGCGGCTGATCTTGCCGTTCGGGGTGTCGAACACCGTGCCTGCTGCTGGCAGGCCCTGGGCTTCCGGAGTGTCACGGTCTTTCTGGTACTGGGCGAACAGGGTGACGCTGGTGCGGTCGTTGGGCAGCCAGGTCAGGCTGGGCGCCAGCATCATGCGGTTGGTGTCGGCGTAGTCGATGCTGGAGTTGGCGTCGCTGGCCAGACCGGTCAGGCGATAGAGAAACTCGCCCTGGTCGTCGATGGGGCCGGCGAAGTCGAAGGCGCCATACTTGCGGTCGTAGCTACCGGTGCCCAGCACCACTTCGTGCAGCGGCGTGGCGGTTGGACGCTTGCCGACCAGGTTGACGATACCGCCGGGCTGGTTCTGGCCGTACAACACAGAGGCCGGGCCCTTGAGCACTTCGATGCGTTCCAGGGAGTAGGGGTCGATCTGCAGCGAACCACCGGTACTGCCGCCGCCATACGGCAGGTGCAGGCCGTCGAGGTACACCGGTGTCGGCGTGAAGCCACGGGAGGTGGGCTCGTCGAAAATCCCTACCCGGTCGGAGAAGCCGCCACCGGTCATGCCCGCGGTGTAGCGCAGGGCTTCGGTGACGGTCTGCGCGCCACGGGATTTGACTTCATCGGCGGTGATGACGTTGACGGTCTGCGGAATCTCGTTCAACGGTGTATCGGTCTTGGTGCCGGTGCCACTGCGCTTGGCCACAATCCCGTCAACCGGCCCCCATGCCGATTCCTGGGTGGCGGAAACAGTGGTCGGCGCCAGGTCCACGGAGTTCCCGCCATTGCGCGAGCGCAGCGTCACGGTGTTGCCCTGCACGCTGTACTGGATGCCGGTGCCCTGCAGCAACTGGGCGATTGCGGCATTGGAGTCCAGGCTGCCCTTGACCGCCGTGCTGCGCAGGCCAGCGACATCGTCCGGGCTGTACAGCACTTGCAGGTTGGTCTGGTGACCGAACTCCTGCAGGGCGTTGGCCAAGGGCTGGGCCTGGATATTGATGTCCACCATTTGGGCCTGGACCTGGCCGATCAGCGGCGTAGTCAGTGCCAGGGCGCAGAGGGTTGGCAGGCGTGAGCGAAGTGAATGGCGGATCAGCAGCGCCTTGGCGAGTGGGTTAAGACCGTGTGGTGCGGGCATTATTCTTTTACTCTTCAAAGTATTGACTGAGAACTATTTCTATTTGCTGTAAGTGAGACGTTGAGCCTTTCGGAAACCGGAAAGACTCCACGACTTTTTTACGAAATTTTCACAATCAGGCGGGTTGAAGCTCGGTCACCACATTGCCAGCGTGCATGCGCACCAGTTGGTCGGCGACATCGAAATAACGATCGTCGTGGGAGATCACGATAATGGTCTTGCCCAGGCGCTTCAGGTCGGGCAGCAGTTCGGTGTAGAAAATACGGCGGAAGGTCGGGTCCTGGTCGGCGGCCCACTCGTCGAACACCAGCACCGGGCGCTCCTCCAGCCAGGCGTTGACCAGTGCCAGGCGCTTGCGTTGGCCGGTGGACAGGTCGGTGGTGGTGAATGAACCGTCGCGCACGCTGACCTTGTGGCCGATTTCCAGGCGCTGCAGGTACTGGTTGGCGTCCTCGGGGATGTGCTGGTCGCCTTGCACCACATCGTCGAACAGGTAGTAGTCGGCGAAGATCGTGGTGAACAGCTGGCGATAGTCATCACGGGTCAGTGCCGTCACAGGCTGGCCGTTGAGGCGAATCTCACCCTGTTGTGGCGCGTACAGGCCCAGCAGCAGCTTGATCAGGGTGGTTTTGCCGCAGCCGTTTTCGCCGACGATGAAAATGATCTCGCCCTGGTCGATCCTGAGGTTCACCGGCCCCAGGCGAAACGGCGCGCTGCCTTCGCTGGCGGGGAAGCCATAGGTCACCTCGCTCAGTTCCAGGCTGTGCACCGGGGTTTGCCGATTACCCTGGTCGCTGAGTAGCAAGTGTGGCTCCGGGGAGGAAAACTGCTCCGACAGTTCGGCTATCCGGCGGAAGGCGATCTGTGCGCGGCTGACAATCGGCAGCGTGCTGATCAGGTGTTCCAGCGGGCCTTTCATGTACAGCAGCACTAGCACAAAGCCGCTCATCACTGCCTTGTCTGCGCTTGGCCAGTAGGATTGCAGGGCCAGGGCCAGGCCGATGACCACGAAGAACAGCATCGAGCCGAGGGTCTTGGCGACCACGAAAATGTTCACCGAGCGGATCTGCGTATCGCAGATTTTCTCTGCGGTTTTCTCGATGCCCGAGACGAACATGCGATGCCGGCGGGGGCGATGGATGCGCAGTTCCTTGGCGCCTTCGGCGACGGCGTTGTAGTGCTTTTGCAGCTCGTCTTCGTAATCCCGGGCTTCCATGAACCCCAGCATGCCGCGTCCGCGGGCGATGTACTGAATCACCGTGCCGATGACAATCGCCACCACCATCATCAGAAACATCGGCCACGACAGCATGGCCAGGTAACCCATGCAGCCCAGGGTGACTGTCAGGGAAATGGCCAGCGGCGCGAAGGCGAAGGCAAAATCGCTGATGGTGTCGACGTCGTGGGTCAGCACCGGGATCAGTCGGTGGCTGCGATAGCGCTCGATCTGTTCGATGGGCGCCGACAGCACTTTCTCGCCCAGCTCTTTGCGCAGTCTGGCGATGATGTGCTGGCCGACGTAGTTGGTGCCGATGTCGGAAAAGATCGAACTGGCCAGCGCCAGCAGGCACAAGCCGGCAAAGGCGCCGACCACGGTGTTGGTCAGGCCGCTGTCGGCGTACAGCACGGTGTTGATGGTCGCCAGCAGCGCCGTGACACTCAAGCCACCGACCATGCCCAACAGGATGGAGGCAGCGACGATCAGGCGAAAGGGCTTGAGCAGGGCGAACAATTCATTGATCACCCCGCGTGTTGGTTTGCTCATGGAGGTTCCCTGCTTGAAGAAGTGGCGAAAGCCAGGAGGACGTAGGGGGCGGTGGTGCGCGCAAGGACTGCGCGCACACCTTTAGGACGACTGGTGGGAAGGCGAATTTAGCGGCCGGCGAGGGTTACAGGTCACGGGCAACGCGAAAGCCGATCCAGTCACCACGCTCAAGGGGAGCCAGGGCATTGCGGTTGCCGGAGCGGGAGAACACCGGCGCTTCACCCCAGTCATTGCCGCGAATGCGCTTGAACTCGCATTTACCGGTCAGCCAGGCACTGCCGTCACCGGGGGCACCGACGTAGTTTTCGTTGTAGCAGTCGGCGGTCCACTCGTAGACGTTGCCGTGCAGGTCATACACGCCGAATGCGTTGGCCGGGAAGCGGCCGGCCGGTGAGGTGAAGTTATAGCCATCGGCCGCGCCATAGGTGTTGGCGTGCCTGGCGATGCTGTATTCCTTGCCTTCATCGAAGGGGAAAGGGAAGGGGCCGCTGGTGCCACCCCGGGCGGCGTATTCACGCAGGGATTCGCTGACCAGGCGGTACGGTTTGCCGGTCTTCTTCGACAGCCAGGCCACATAGGCATTGACCTCGGCAAAGTCCATGCACACCGCCGGGTGCCGGGTCGTGTACTCATAGCGCGGCACACCGGCCTTGCACTCGCGCCCCGGGCGTTCGTCGCCGTCGGGCATCTGGTAGCCGGTGTCGCGCAGGTAGGCGTCCCATTCCCCTTTGAGCACCTGGAAGCGGCTGATGGCCAGGGGGGGGGCGAAGGTCACGGGGTGCATCGGCGACTCGTCGGGTTCGTGGCCGACTTCATCGTCCGGGGTGCCCATGGTGAAGGTGCCGGCCGGCAGCACCACCATCTGTGGGCAATCCTTGCAGTCCTTGAACACCTTGCCCGGCGCCAACGGGGCAGCCGCCTGGGCCACCCCCGGCAGCAGGCTGGCGGTCAGGGCGGCGAAGGCCAGTGCGGGGAGTGTTTTCAGGGAAAAACGACGCAGCTCACTGTTCATCTTGGTTCTCGATAAAGGTAAAAAAAGCGGACTAAAACGAACCCGAATCCTCTGCAGGCGCGGGCTTGTTCCGGACGGCGTTCCGACGATGAACTCAGGGGCCCCGCATTTCATCTGGTGCCCCGTGTCAGCGTTGATCTCCATCGCGAGCAAGCTCGCTCCTACAAAGGGCATTCGGCACAGCCCCGTCAAAGTGTCTGGGTGAGCACCGCCATCAAGCGGTCGATCTCGGCTTCGTTGTTGAGCAGGCCGGGGGCGGTGCGGATCACCGGGCCGACATCGCGGTGCACGGCATCGCTGACCACACGGTTGGCCATGAGGTAGGCGGCGACCTTGTCGGCGTCCTTGTCCCTGACCCGGAAGAAGGTGAAACCCGATGACAGCGCAGGATTGAGCGGGGTGACCAGCTCGATCTGCGGATGCGCTTGCAGGTGCTGCTTCAGGTAACTGTTGAGTGCATGGATGCGCGCCTGCACCTGAGCCTTGCCCAGTTGCAGGTGCAGCTTGAAGGCTTCATTCAGCGCCCAGCGATGCTCGAATGCGTGGTAGCCACCCGGGGTCATGGTGGTGGAGAAATGCTCGGCTTCGGAGAAGGTCGGCACGATGGGGGTGACGTACTTGACCTCGGTGCTGCGGCTACAGACGATCCCGGTGCCCCGGGGGCCGAACATCCATTTGTGGGTACCGGCGATGAAGAAGTCACAGTTCATGGCCGGGAAACTCAGGTCCTCGACGCCAAAACCATGCACGCCATCGACCACATAGATGATCCGCTCGCTGTCGGCACGGTGGCGGTTGTGCTTGTCCACCAGGGCGCCGATCTCGCTGATCGGCAGCTTCACGCCGCTGCCCGAATGCACCCAGGTCATGCCCAGGACACGGGTCTGCGGGCGGATGTTGCGGTCGATGGCGGCCAGCACCTGTTCTTTGCTGACGCTGTACGCGTCCTCGAACAACCTGACCTTGCGCACCTGCGTGCCCTCACGCCGGGTACGCAGTTCGAGGATGCTGTGGGTGGCGTAGTGTTCGTGCTCGGTGGTGAGGATTTCCTGATCGGGGCGTACGTGGACCCCGCCGTAGATCATCGTCAGGCCGGCGGTGGTGCTGCCGGTCAGGGCGATCTGCCGGGCGTCGGCCTGCAGGTAGCGGCCGGCCCAGAGGCGCACCTCCTGTTCACGCGCCTCGATCACCCCCAGGTCCCAGTCCATGGCCAGTCCCGGGTTGTTGTCCAGTGCGGCGCGGTGCATCGCGATGGCCTCGCGCACCGGTTCAGGGTGGGTGGTGATCAGAAAGTTGGAGAAGTGCAGGTAGTCGGGATCCTGATTGAACAACTGGCGCAGTTGCGCCCATTTGTCCTGTGGCAGCGGGGTCAGGACCGCGGCGTTGGCGACGTTGCTCAAGCCTGCGCCCAGTGGCAGGCTGGCGGCGAGCAGGCCGGCGTGCTTGAGAAAATGGCGGCGACTGGTCATGGCTTGGCTGTTTCCCGGGCAGTGGCCAGCGCCGGTTTGGCGGCCTTTTCAACCTGGCTCCAGACTCGCAAGAAGTTACCGCCCCACAACTTGGCGATGTCGGCGTCCGAGTAACCACGGGAAATCAGTTCCGCGGTGACATTGCGAATCTCGCCAACGTTCTCCCAGCCTTTGACACCACCGCCTTCGTTGAAGTCGGAGCTGATGCCGACATGGTCGATGCCGATCTTGCGTACGGTGTAGTCGATGGCGTCGCCCAGGTCCTTGAGGCTGGCCTTGGGTTCTTCTTCCAGAATGGCGTAGAGCTGGCCGGCGTATTCGCCGAACTTCTGCTCTGGCCAGGCGGCGATGATCGGGTCTCCCGGCATCAGTGCCATGGCCAGGTTCGGTAGCGGCGGCAGGTCGAAGCGGGTGCGCAGGGCGTTGAGCTTGTCCTGGGTGGCCTGTGTCAGAGGGCGCAGGTACTGGGAGAAGCCGACCACCTGAACCACGCCGCCGCTGTTCTTGATCAGCTGCATTTCCTTGTCGCTGAGGTTGCGTGGAATATCCACCATGGCCCGGGGGGCCGAGTGCGAAGCGACCATGGGCGTGCGGCTCAACTGTGCGACTTGTTCCAGGGCCTTGGTCGACATCTGCGATACATCGATGATCACCCCCAGGTCGTTCAGGCGCTGCACCGCTTGCTTGCCCAGGTCCGACAGGCCGTCGAGGGCGTCGGGCGAGTCATTGAAAAACGGCAGCGGACGCGAGGAGTCGGCCCAGTCGTTGTTGCCCACATAACTGAAGCCGAACATGCGCATGCCGCGCGCGGTCCACAGGTCCAGCAGGCTCAGGTCGTGACCCAGCGGATAGGCGTTGAGCATGCTGATGAAGATCGCAAACTTGCCTTCGGCGTGCAGGCGGCGAAAGTCCTCGGGGGTGTAGGCGATGCCCACCTGATTGGGGAAGTCACGGACCATGCCGGAAATGATCTTGTAGCGAATCTCTTGCTGATTGCGCGCTTCGGCGACAAAGCCGGCGGTGGGCTTATGGGGGGCGTTGGGGCCGTTCCATAACTCCGGCCAGCCAAAAATCGTCAGCGCCGCTCCGGACAGGCGTCCCCGGTTGGCCTTGACCAGATCGAACTGGCCCGTGCCGTCCTTGTCGATCTCATTGCCTGCGGTGCCGAAGTCCTGAGGGACGGTAATGTGGCTGTCGAACGACAGCATCTGTTCGTGCAGCGCCTCGGCCTGTTTCATCACCTTGACCGGGTAACCGGGGTTGTCCCGAAAGCCATAGTCCCAGATCGCGTAAGCGGTGGCGGCGACGCTTGCCAGGGCCAGCGGCAGGCCGATCAGTAGAGCCTTTTTCGAACGTGGTTTTGTCATTGCCATCTCAGTCGGGTTCGCCGTCAGGGAGCAGGCGTGCAGCCTTTGCTATCAGGGAAGAACGAGCAGGGAGGGCAAAAAATTAGCGGGGATTGATCGCTCCCGATCACACCTCGCCCCCTCTGTAGGAGCGAGCGTGCTCGCGAGGGTCGTCAACGATAACGCGTGCAGCCTGACACCCCACGGCGCTCTCTGGTTCATCGCGAGCCAGCTCGCTCCTACAGGAATACGCGTCGACCCTGACACCCCATAAATTTCCCCGGCCAACACTCGTTCTAGCTTGGATAAAGCCTGCTTCATGGCTGACACAGGTAGCGCAATGACGATTTCCCGACGATGGTTCATGGCCGGCCTGGCGCTGACCGGTGCCGCTGTGCCTGCGGTGTTCTATGGGCATCGCGAACTGACCCGACCCGACCCCACGATCACCCCCGGTGAAGCGTCGTTCGATGTGGCCGATGTGGCCGTCCAGCGTCTGGCGGACAGTTTGCGCGGCGTCTGGGACATTCGTTTCGAAGGTGCCGATGCCGGTCTGCAAGGCTTGCCCCGGGACGGCTTGACGGTGTTTCTCGACATCGGCCACAAGGGGCGTGGCCTGGTGGGCTTTCTCGATACCGAGCAGCGCTTGCTGGCCGATGAAGCGCCACGCTATCGCATCCTCGGTGACCTGGCCGAGGCCAAGGGCGCCAACCTGAGCTGGCGGTTGCTCAGCCGCGAAACGGGGGTGGTGGACTATGAATGCGCCATGAGCCTGGACGAAGTCTGGGCCGATTTCGGTAACGCCGGCAGTGCTACCCTCAGTGGCCGAGTGTTGTGTCTGGACCGCCCTTTGGCATTGCCGGCCCAGGACAACCGCTTCGTTGCCCTCAAGCGCCGCTTCCCGGAGGCCCGTGAGCGAACGGTGCTCAACGAGGCGCTGCTGGCCTGGCTGGTGTCCCCCGAGCACCGCCTGTTTCACCAGCTGTGGCACGCCACGCGCGACAAATGGCACACCCTGGGCGAAGACAAGCGCAAGGCGCTGCGCGGACTCGGCTGGCAGCCCGGCCCACGGGACAAGGAACGTGATGCCCGTGGCCCGCGCAAGGATCGCAACGGTTCGGGCATCGATTTTTTCTTCATGCACCGGCATATGCTCGGCACGGCGCGCTCCCTGCAGGACTTGCCGTCGTGGCAATTTTTCCCCTTGCCGCAACCGTCGCTGGAGCGCGATCGCCCGGGGTTCGCCCGCTACTTCGACAACCACGACGGCAGCGCTTTGCCGCCGACCTGGCTGGCCGAAGGTGATGACGTCTATGCGCAGTGGGTCAGCGACATCAAGACAGCCGAGACCTATCACAGCAACTTTCAAGTCTGGGAGTCGCGCTACCGTGACCCCGGGTACCTGTCGAAGCTGACCCTCGGTCAGTTTGGTTCGGAATTGGAACTGGGCCTGCACGACTGGCTGCACATGCGCTGGGCTTCGGTGCCGAGAGATCCGTCCAACGGCCAGCCCGTGCCGTTTGCCCGCGACACCGCCGACTTTGCCCCGCGCTGGTTCGCGGCGGAAAACGATTTCCTGGGCGATCCATTCTCGTCCCATGTGAGCCCGGTGTTCTGGCAGTTCCATGGCTGGATCGACGACCGCATCGAAGACTGGTTCCGCGCCCACGAGCGTTTCCATCCGGGTGAGGTCCGCCGCCTGCACGTCAACGGGGTGCCGTGGTTCGCCCAGGGTCGCTGGGTGGAAGTCGCCGACCCATGGCTCGGCCCGACCACCCACGGCTGCAGCACCGAGCCGGGATTGCAGGCGGGAAAATCAGTGGAGATGGACCCGGAAACCATGAAGCTGGCGCTGCGCATCACCTTTGGCGAAGACGAAGACAAGCTCGTCGATCTATTGCGCAAAGTGCCAAAGCGACCCTGGTATGCCCGGCACTTGCAGGCCAGGGAGCGTCCGGTGTAAGCCACAATGCCGTTCAGTGTAGGAGCGAGCGCGCTCGCGATGGGCGTCAACGATTACGCGTATATTCTGAATAAACGCGTGGTTCTTGAGTTCATCGCGAGCGCTCGAGCGTCGACCGGCTGCGCCTACACGTGCGGTCTCATTTCCTTAACTGAGCGGCATTGCGGTGTGAGCTGCACTGGCGCGTTATCGTTTGATCGTTCCCGCGCGTGGGAACGGTCATCCGTTTACAACACCTGCCAACCCCCGCCCAAGGCCTTGTACAGGGCAATGCTGGCCTGCACCCTGGCTAATCGCAGTTGCACGTTCAGGTCCTGGGCCGCGTACAGCGTTCGCTGGGTGTCCAGTACGCTGAGCAGGTCTTCGGCGCCGGCCTGGTAGCGGCGCTGGGCGATGTTGAACGCGGTTTGCGCCTGGGCCAGTTCTTCGGCTTGCCACTGCCGTTGTTCGTCGAGGCCACGGATGCCGGTGAGGGCTTTTTCGACGTCGGCAAAACCGTTGATGATCGCCCCGCGATAGGTTTCCAGCAGCTCCTGTTGGCGGGCGCTGGCGCGGTCGCGTTCGGCGCCGAGGCGGCCGTTGTTGAAGATCGGTGCGACCAGCCCGGCCGTCAGGTTGTAGAACGGGCTGCGCAGGGTGTCGTTGAAGGTGTCGGCGCCCGAACCGAGGCTGGCACTCAGGGTCACGCTGGGCAGCATCGCCGCACGGGCAACGATGACGTCGGCCTGGGCGGCGGCCAGTTGGGCTTCGGCGCGGGCAATGTCGGGGCGGCGGCTGAGCAGGTCGCTGGGCAATCCGGCGCCGATGCTCGGCCAGTTCAACTGATCGAAACGTTGCTGGCTGCGTGGCAGGGCCTGCACCGGGCGGCCGAGCAAGGCGGCGAGGGTGATCCGCGCTTCTTCGGCCTGTTGGCGCACCAAGGGCAACTGTCGTTGTTGGGCGGCCACCAGGCTTTTCTGCTGGGCCAGTTCCAGGGCGGTGGCCGAGCCTGAGTCGTAGCGGGTTTGCACCAGTTGCAAGACGCTTTGGGCATTGGCCAGATTCAGCTCGGCAATGCGGCTTTGCTCCTGCAATGACAGGCTTTGCGCATAGCTATTGGCGACGCTGCCGAGCAGGGTCAGCTCAACGGTGGCCTGGTCGAACTCGCTGGCACGTACACCTTGCAGGGCGCTGTCGTGGGCGGCGTGTTTGCCGCCCCAGAAGTCGATTTCGTAGCTGGCGCTGAGGTTGGCGTCGAAGGAGTCCACGGCCTTGTTGCTGCTGTCGGCATCCAGTTGGCTGTAGCCGTCGCCACGCAACAGCTTTTGCCGATTGGCATTGAACCCGGCCTTCACCTCCGGTAACAGCGGGCCGCCAGCGATCACGGCGGTGGCTTGTGCCTGGCGCACCCGCGCCACCGCCGCGGCCAGGTCAAAGCTGCCGATTCGGGCCTGTTCGATCAAGCGGTCGAGTTCGGGGCTGCCAAAGCTCATCCACCATTGCCCTGAGGTGTGGCTGGCGTTCCGGGCGGTGGGCGAGTGCCAGGCGGGTGGCGGCGTGAGGCCGCTGTCCGGACGTTGCAGGGGCGTGCCACAGGCGCTGAGCAGCAGGCAGATGGAAAGCAGGGTCAAGGGCGACTTCATGGGTCGATCATTCACTGGTAAGGGCCGTGACCGGGTCGAGCCGGGCAGCTTTACGGGCCGGCATGAAGCCGAAAATTACCCCGGTGACCAAGGCGCAACCGAAGGCGCCCAGCACCGCGAATAAGGAGAACGCTACCGCCACGTCGCTGAGCAGCAACACTCCGCCCACCAACAGGGCCAGGGCGATCCCGGCGATGCCACCGACCACCGAGAGCATAACCGCTTCGGTCAGGAACTGGCGCAGGATGTCCCGCTGACGGGCCCCGGTGGCCATGCGGATGCCAATCTCGCGGGTACGTTCGCGCACGGTCATCAGCATGATGTTCATCACCCCGATGCCACCCACCAGCAGCGAAATGGCGGCAATCGAGCCGAGCATCAGCGACAGGGTGTTTTGCGTGCGGGCTTCGGCCTGGATCATCGCCGCGTTGTTGGTCAGCTCGTAGTCCTTCTTGCCGTTGTGCAGCTTGAGCATCAATTGGTCGATGGCCTGTTCGGCTTCCTTGACCTTGCGTGCATCGGCCGCCGCTATGGCCACGTACTCCGGGTTGTAGGTGCCGAACAGCCGGACGCTGGCGGCGGAGTAGGGGATGGCGATACGGTCGTCGCTGTCCTGGTCGCCGGAGCTGGCGCCTTTTTCGGCGAGCACGCCCACCACCTGGAATGGCACGTTCTCGATCAGGATGTACTGGCCGATGGGGTCGATCCGATCCTTGAACAGCTTGTCACGGACCTTTTTGCCGATCACTGCCACGGCCGCCGCATTGCGCTCGTCGGCTTCGGTGAAGTAGCTGCCTTCCACCACCGGCCAGTTGAAGATCGCCGGGAAGTTAGTGTCGTTGCCGCCGACATAACTCAGGTGGTCCGCATTGCCAAAGCGCACGCCGGCTTCGGCGCCGTTGACCGGCATGATCCGCATGACTTGCGGCAGGCGGGCCAGGGCGGCCACATCGTCGAGGGTGATGATGCCGGGGGGCGTGCGCGGGTTCGGCGCCGAGCCACCGAGGTAAATGATGTTCGAGCCAAAGGCGCCTATTTGCGCCATGACCTGGCGTTTGCTGCCTTCGCCCACGGCCAGCATCACCACCACCGACGCGACGCCGATGATGATCCCGAGCAAGGTCAGGGCGGTGCGAAAGCGGTTGATCCACATCACCCGCCAGGCCGCCTGCACGGCGTCCAGTAACTCGCCTTTCCACGCCCCGGTGGCTTCGCTGCCTTCGCTCAGGCGCTGGCGCAGGTCCACCGCTTGCAGGGCGCCGGGGTTGACCGTGTGTTGTGCATGGGTGGAGTCGACGGCACTGTCGCTGATGATCAGCCCGTCACGGATTTCGATGACGCGCTTGGCCCGTGCGGCGACTTCACGGTCGTGGGTGATGAGAATCACCACGTGGCCCTGGCTCGCCAGTTCATCGAGCAGGGTCATGACCTCGGCGCCGCTGTGGCTGTCGAGGGCGCCGGTCGGTTCGTCGGCGAGGATGATGTGGCCGCCGTTCATCAGCGCCCGGGCAATCGACACCCGTTGTTGCTGGCCGCCGGAGAGCTGATGAGGGCGGTTGCCGGTGCGTTCGGCCAGCCCCAGCCGAGCCAGCAGGGCGGCGGCGCGGGCATGTCGCTCGGCCGCCGGGGTGCCGGCATAGATGGCCGGCATCTCGACGTTTTCCTGGGCCGAGCCCGAGGGAATCAGGTGGTAACCCTGGAACACAAAGCCGAAGGCTTCACGGCGCAGCCAGGCCAGTTCGTCGCTGTCCAGCCGGGCGACGTTTTCCCCGGCGAACAGGTATTCGCCCGTGCTGGGCCGGTCGAGGCAGCCGAGGATGTTCATCAGCGTCGATTTGCCGGAACCGGAGGCGCCGACAATCGCCACGAACTCACCGGCGTGAATCGCCAGGTCGATGCCACGCAGCACGTGGACCTCGGGGGCGTCATCACCGCCGTAGGACTTGCGG
The DNA here is from genome assembly GCF_900187535.1 of Pseudomonas sp. Irchel s3a18. Lineage (NCBI taxonomy): Bacteria > Pseudomonadati > Pseudomonadota > Gammaproteobacteria > Pseudomonadales > Pseudomonadaceae > Pseudomonas > Pseudomonas sp. Irchel s3a18. The sequence goes on from NZ_FYDV01000003.1 coordinate 76,853, forward strand.
ATGTCTTTGAGGTCGATCAGCGGCGTCTGCATTCAACCCCCGTTGCCGTCGACCGGACCGATCAGCAGGTGATCGCCCTCATTCAAACCCTCGAGAATCTGCACCTGCAACCGGTCACTGATGCCGGTGCTCACCACGCGCGGCTGGATATCGCCGTTCTTTGCCACGACCCGAACGGTCTGGCTGCCGGGGCGGGGGCCGCTGTGCAGGGCCGAGATCGGGGCCGTGAGGACGTTCTTCGCCTCACTGGCGACGAAGAACACCTGGGTGGTCATTTCCGCCATCAACGCGTTGTCGGCGTTGTCGACGTCCAGTAGCACGGTGTACAGCACGACCCGGCCACTGCCGCTCTTGCCGCTGGACGGGCTGCCACTGCCACCGCCTTCTTTGCTTTGGTCCAGGGGTTTGGGCGGTACCGGCAGAATCTGTCGTACCGTGCTCTGCCAGCGCCGCGTGCCACCGGCGAGGGTGGTGAAATAGGCCTGCATGCCGGGTTTGACGTGGCCGATGTCGGCTTCCGAGACCTCGGCCCAGACGGTCATGGGAGACAGCTTGGCGATCCGCAGAATCAACGGGGTTTGCTGTTGGGCATTGAGGGTCTGGCCGGCGCGGGCGTCCAGCGCTACCACGGTCCCGGACATCGGCGCGTAAATGCGTGTGTAGCCAAGCTCAGCCTGATCACTGCGCAGACTGGCTTCGGCCTGGCGGATCTGTGCCTGGAACATCTGAATGCGGGCCTCGGTGGCGCGCAGTTCGGCGCGGGCGGTTTGCACGTCCTCCTCGCGGGTGGCGCCGCCAGCGGCGAGGTTCTGCTGGCGCTGGTATTTCTGTCGGGCCAGGTCGTGCTGTGCGCGTTGCTCCTGGAGCTGGGCCTTGAGGTTGTCGATGGAGAAGCGCCCGGCATCGAGCCTGGCATTTTGCGTCGAGGGATCGATCTCCACCAGCAACTGGCCCTGCTTGACCACGTCACCGACCTCGACGTGGATTTTCTGGATTTGCCCCGAGGCCTGGGCGCCCACGTCGACATAACGTCGCGGTTGCAAGGTGCCCAGCGCGGTGACGCTGCTTTCGATGTCGCCCCGGCTGACGGGCACGGTCGCGAGCGTGTCCCGGCCAGGCGGGATGATGTGCCAGGCAGCCACCGCGATGGCCGGAATCAGGCAAAGAGCTGCAAGCAGGGCGCGTCGGGTCTGTCGGGGGCGTTTCATGCAGGGTTCCGGCCAGTGGAAGTCGGCCCGTTGCTCGAGGTTGCGGCCACATCCGGGCCGCGGCCGAGCGCTGCCAGAACACCGGCAGACACGGGAAGCTGTCCTGTATACGAGCCATCAAGGGGCAAATTTAAGCGTCGACACAAAGGGTTACAGCTGTAGACGAGGAATATTTCCCGCGCAAGTCATGGGGTACTTTAAATCTATATGAGAATTACTATAAATTACGCGCCTGTGATTGCCATCATCGTGCCGCTATCGTTTTGAAGGCGCCGGTTGGGTTCAAGGTCAGTACCGTTGCGTAAACGGTCGGGAGTCATGTTGGAAAACTACTATCGAGAGCTGGTGTGTTTCCTCAACGCCAAGCTGGGCAACCGCCAGGTGGCCGAAGATGTGGTGCATGACGCCTATGTCCGGGTGCTGGAGCGCGCCAGCGATACGCCCATCGAGCAACCCCGCGCGTTCCTCTATCGCACTGCGCTGAACCTGGTGATCGACGCTCACCGGCGTAACGTGGCGCGCCAGACCGAGCCACTGGAAGTGCTCGACAGCGAAGAGCGCTTCTATGCGCCTTCACCGCAGAACCACTTCGATGACAGTCAGCGCCTGGACCTGTTGCAGCGTGCGCTGGCCGAGTTGCCGCCGTTGTGCCGCGAGAGCTTTATGCTGCGCAAGCTCGAGGGCCTGTCCCACCCGCAGATCGCCGAGCGCCTGGGGATCTCCCGCAGCCTGGTGGAGAAGCACATCGTCAATGCGATGAAGCATTGCCGTGTGCGCATGCGCGAGTGGGACGCCCACTGAGCGCTGGCCGGTAAATTTTTTTTCATGGTCCTCGTTCCTACTCAACAGACGATCTGCTGTCCTGCCTAGGGCCGGTCAGGTCATTGCGGCTTACATCTCCCCACTGTTGAGGGGCTTATCCAGAGGACCCTGGAAATGACAAAGGCAATTGCATCGCCCATCGTTCACGACCTGATCGGCGTTGGCTTCGGCCCGTCGAACCTGGCATTGGCCATTGCGCTGCAGGAGCGTGGACAGGCCCATGGCGAGCTTGATGTGTTGTTTCTCGACAAGCAGGCCGACTACCGCTGGCACGGCAACACCCTGGTGACCCAGAGCGAATTGCAGATTTCTTTCCTCAAGGACCTGGTGACGCTGCGCAACCCGACCAGCCCTTACTCATTCGTCAACTACCTCAAGGCCCATGGCCGTCTGGTGGACTTCATCAACCTGGGCACGTTCTACCCGTGCCGCATGGAGTACAACGATTACCTGCGCTGGGTGGCGGGACAATTTGCGCAACAGAGCCGTTATGGCGAAGAAGTGCTGGCCATCGAGCCGGTGCTGCGGGACCAACAGGTTGAAGCGCTGCGAGTGATCTCCCGTGATCGCGACGGCCAGGAGTGTGTGCGCGCCACCCGTTCGGTGGTGGTCAGCGCTGGCGGTACCCCGCGTATTCCCGAGGCGTTCAAGCCGCTCAAGGACGATGGCCGGGTGTTCCACCACGCCCGGTATCTTGAGCGCATGGCCCAGCAGCCTTGCGTCAACGGCCAGCCGATGAATATTGCGATCATTGGCGGCGGGCAGAGCGCGGCAGAGGCCTTCATCGACCTGAACGACAGTTTCCCTTCGGTGCAGGTCGACATGATCCTGCGCGGTTCGGCCCTGAAGCCGGCGGACGACAGCCCGTTCGTCAACGAAGTGTTCTCGCCCCAGTTCACCGACCTGGTGTTCCAGCAGGCGAGCAGTGAGCGCGAGCGGCTGGTCAACGAGTACCACAACACCAATTATTCGGTGGTCGATATCGACCTGATCGAGCGCATCTACGGCATCTTCTATCGGCAGAAGGTCTCCGGGATTGCGCGTCACGCATTTCGCACCCTGACCACCGTGGAGCAAGCCCGGGCCACCGAGCGCGGCATCGAGCTGGCGCTACGCAACACGGCCACGGGTGAGCTGACCGTTCGGCACTACGACGCGGTGGTGCTGGCCACCGGTTACGAGCGTCAGATGCACCGCCAATTGTTGGCACCGCTGGAGGCGTACCTGGGCGACTTCGAGGTCGATCGCAACTACCGGGTCATCACCGACGAGCGCTGCAAGGCCGGTATCTACATGCAGGGCTTCTGCCAGGCCAGCCACGGTCTGAGCGACACCTTGTTGTCGGTGTTGCCGATCCGCGCCGATGAGATTGCCGGCTCCCTGTACGCCCATGGCAAGCCGCAGGGCAACAGCCATTCGGTACGGGACCTGATGTTGGCGGCGGCCAGTTGAGGGGCGTATTGCAGAACTGTTAGTCGGTCTTCGCGGGTGAGCCCGCAGTTGTAGGAGCAGCCGGTCGACGCTCGAGTGCTCGCGATGAACCCGAGAGCGTCGCGTTTATTCTGAAAGCACGCATTATCGTTAACGTCCATCGCGAGCGTGCTCGCTCCTACAGATTCACGTGCGTCTGCAAGAGCAGGGAGGCGCCCAGTCCTTGGCCGCTGTTACAACCACCCCGAGCGCTTGAAGCTGGCCCATAATCCGACACAGCCGACGGTGATGAACGCCAGCACCCCGAAGTAGCCGTAGTGCAGTTTCAGCTCCGGCATGTTCTCGAAGTTCATCCCATAGATCCCGGCCACGGCGGTTGGGAAGGCGAGGATCGCAGCCCAGGCGGCGAACTTGCGTTGCACCACGCTTTGCCGCGCGGCCTCCAGCAGTACACCGATTTCGATGGTCTGGCTGGCGATGTCGCGCAGGGTGGTGAGGTCTTCCATCTGCCGTGTGACGTGGATCTGCACGTCACGAAAGTACGGCCGCATGTTCTTGTCGATGAACGGGAAACTCAGCTTCTGCAGTTCTTCGCTGATCTCCACCATCGGTGCCGCGTAACGACGCAAGCGCAACACGTCACGGCGCAGGCCATGCAGGTTCAGGATGTCGACTTCGCTCATGGCGCTGCACAGGACATTGCGCTCCAGGTCGTCGATCTCGCCGTGAATCGCTTCGCCCACGGGCTGGTAGTTCTCGATCACAAAGTCGAGCAGGGCATAGAGCACGAAATCCTCGCCGTGCTCCAGCAGCAACGGGCGCGCCTCGCAGCGCTGGCGTACGTGGGCGTAGGAGGCCGACTGACCATTGCGGCAGGTAATGATGTAGCCCTTGCCGGCAAAAATGTGGGTCTCGATAAACTCCAGCTTGCCGTTCTCGCGCACCGGCGAGTAGGTGACGATGAACAGCGCATCGCCGAAGGTTTCCAGCTTCGGTCGGCTGTGTTTTTCCAGGGCATCTTCAATGGCCAGTTCATGCAGGTTGAACTGGCGCTGCAGGTTGGCCAGCTCCTGAGCGTTCGGCTCTTCGAGGCCGATCCAGACAAAGTGGCCAGGTTTGGCGGCCCAGGCCGCGCCCTCATCGAGGGTGATATTGGTGACTCTCTTACCGGCGCTGTAGACCGCGGCCGCAACGACTCTACCCATGGTTCCGTTTCACTTCTTCTTGAGCAATGGCAGTGACAAGCAGATGCAGCTTAGCGCGCCCTGAAGCTTGAGAGTCAGTGAAATCGAAGAGGTTCCTGGGTTGTTGCAGGTGTGTGCCGGTTCAGGCGGCTTGCAGTTGCCGGTCCAGCGAGTCGATGCACTCGCGCATTTGCTCGCGGCACTGGTCCATCAGCGCGGGCATGTCGTCGAGCGTCAGCCCGGCCGTGGGAATCGGTGGCAGCGAACGGATCAGGATCCGGCCACTGTTCCAGCGATCCAGGCGCATGTGGTTGATGTAGTTGCTGACGCACACCTGCACGATGGGGACGCCGGCCGCGATGGCCATCTGGAACGCGCCTTTCTTGAACGGCAGCAGTTCCTTGCCCAAATTGCGCGTGCCTTCCGGGAACACCCAGATCGAGGTGTCCTTGTGCTGCAAGGTGTCGGTGGTGGTGAGCATCGCCTTGCGCGCCTTGTGGGCGTTGCCACGGTCGATCAGCACGTTGCCGGCCAGCCAGAACAGTTGCCCGAACAGGGGCACCCATTTAAGGCTCTTCTTGCCGATGCACACGGTGCGGTGCGGCACGACGTTGCCCAGCACGAACAGATCGTAGTTGGACTGGTGGTTGGCGATCACCACGCAGCTTTGCTTTTTGTGGGTCAGCGATTCGACGTCGGTCTTGACCCGTAGACGCAGGATGCACATGGCAGGCCAAGCGTAGAGGCGGGCACACAGGCGGCTGTTGTCCGGATTGAACGGTCGGCACAGGCCCAGGATCACACCCAGCCCACCGGCGATCATAAAATGCAGGCCCATCAACAACATACGAATCAGATACAGCATCTACAGGCCCACCGGAGCAAAAGGTGGCGCAGTGTACGGATGTGCACTGTTTTCGGCAATTGCCGCTCTATAAGTAGGAGATAGGCGATGTTTAAGCGCATGTTTCCGACATCTGTTATCAGAGGCGGGCTAGAGCGCTTGCTGGCTTTCGTGCCCCTTGAGCAAGAAAAAGCCCGACGCGACGGTCGGGCTTTTCAGCATTGCACCTTCAGCACTTAACCCAGGTGTTGCTGATCCTGGATGATGGCGCTGTCCAGTGCCTCGAGCAGGGCCTTGCGCACTTTGAGCTTGGTGTTCTTGTGGGCGGTCATGTTGATCTTCTTCAACTGACGCGCGGCAGCCAGCGCTGCGCCTTGCAGTTCTTCGGCGGCGACCACCTTGTCGAGGAAACCGGCATCCACCGCGCCTTGCGGATCGAACATCTCGCCGTTGATCACCGAACGGTGGAACGCCGACTTACGCAGGCGGTCACGGGCCAGTTCGATACCGGCGTGGTGCATGGTCATGCCGATCTGCACTTCGTTCAGGCCAATGCTGAATGGGCCGTCGACACCAATACGGTAGTCGGCCGACAGCAGAATGAACGCACCCTTGGCCACCGCATGCCCAGGGCATGCGACGATGACCGGGAAGGGGTGGGACAGCAGGCGACGGGCCAGGGTGGAGCCGGCGGTCACCAGGTTCACCGCTTCCTTGGGGCCGGATGTCATCACCTTCAAGTCATAACCGCCCGACAGAATGCCCGGCTGACCGGTGATGATCACCACCGCGCGATCCGTCACCGCCTGGTCCAGTGCAGCATTAAAAGCGGCAATCACGTCCGGCGAGATGGCATTGACCTTGCCATTGCTCAAGGTCAGGGTCGCGATACCGTCTTCGAGGTGGTAGGAAATCAACTCACTCATGACGCTATTCCTTGTATTGAAGTGGGGCAGACGTTACCCATGGCCGCAGGCCAGGTAAAGCGCCGTGACTGACCGGCCAGTCAGCCAATCCGCCCCCGCCCAGCATCGCGGGCCACGCCCACCTCGCGTTGCCTTCTATATAGAAGCGTTCCCTTGGCCGAAGAATGGCAGCTTTGCCATACCCGCCAACCCGCCCGAATCGACAAATCGCTTAACCGCATGAAAATTCTGAAAAAAATGTTTGCCATCGGAAAAGCTTTCGACTACATTAGCGCGCCTCGACAGACAGAACTTGTTTGAAGAGATACGGTGAAGTGTCCGAGTGGCTTAAGGAGCACGCCTGGAAAGTGTGTATACAGGAAACTGTATCGAGAGTTCGAATCTCTCCTTCACCGCCAAATTCAGAAAACCCCTGTAATTCAATGAGTTACGGGGGTTTTTCTTTTAAAGTTGTACTACTCGGTTGTACTACTCATCACGTCTCGCCTTCCGGCGCTCCGTTTCCACAGGGCGCTGTCGCTTTTCGCTCGCATACCCCTGGCCTCACGCCGCCCCCTACCGTTAGTCCGATCACGCCCCCGGCCGTGTCACGCTCTATGCTTCGCCCTACATCTACCGTTCGTCAGGTAATGAGCATGGCGTTACGAGGCGGTGTTGGTACGGAAGCCTTTAAACACGGGGGTATCACGTGTATTGCTATCGGTAAGCGACGTATTGATAGAAAAAATATACTTGCATTAATCAGCGTAAAGTGCTTGACACTGAGTCAAAGTGTGGTAGAATATAGCTGTAGAGAGGGAGAAGTTTCTCTGTCTGCGTTCGGTGCCGATCTCCAAGACAGACCGAACAGCCACCCTAATCCAATTTGGTGGAGGGTTCCATTGTTCAGCCGGTAACATGGCTACATACACGGTAGACAGCCTGATTCCCTGTCGTCGCTCCAGTCGCCAGCGTTAAAGAGTTGTAGGCTTTCAACTCAGCGACAACGAACTTCAAGACATAGCAGCAAACCGAACGGGTAGAAGGCCACAATCTTTTACCCTTTTTTATTGTCTGCGATTTCCTGCGTTACATCACATACACCAACTCACTTAAGGAGGCCGAATGGCACTTACCTACAGACACTGCTGCGTGTGTAATTCACGCTTTGCTTCACGTACACCACATGGACGATTCTGTTCTGGCCTGTGCCGAGTACGGAATCACCGAACACTCAAACAGATTGAGCATGACCAACAATCTCCACCACCAACCCCAACAGAGGTGCCACCAGATGACATTAGCTGAAGAGCAACGCAAGGCAGCGATTGCCGAGCAAATCAGAGATTATGTTTATAAGAACTGTCACTGCATGTCTGCGAGTGCGATTGCTGAAGCGCTGGGGGTCAGTCTTCGTGTGATCGATCTTTACTATCCGCGTGCCAGTCGATAGCCCGTAATCAACAACACAAACCAAAAAGGAGATAACTACAACATGAGAGAGAAGCACAGTGTCAAACTTTATCGTAATTCACGTCGCATCAAGCCTGCTAGTCAACGTCATTAGCTCTACCGAGCTGCCAGCGGATAGCCCTACATTCCGTTTCATCAGAGTATCTGATGCAGTCCTACAGAAGTTCTACAAACTCGCGGGCAAGAAGAGTCGAGACGGAACTCTGGTGTCAGTAGGTGAGCTAGCAAGTGTTAGTCCATCGTTCCTGGAATCATTGGGCTAAACCGCGATAAAAACACCTACCCCTACCTAGGGTACAGGGTCGCTGTTTTGCACCGCTACAGGCCGCTGTTTACGTGGCCTCGATATCGCAATATCACCATATCCCAGCCTACCTTTAGGTTGCGGACAACTATCACCCACATTCGGGCAAACAAACATACATAAGAGGAAACAAAACATGAAACAAGCAGTATTGAAGACCATCACCGCTGAGGATATTCAGGCAGTAAGAGAAGAGGCTGAACGTCTGTACATGTCCAGAGTTGAAGGTAATGACTTTGACTTCCAAGGTGAGCCAAATGAAATGGGTGAGCTTCCTCGCCGCTGGTTCCTTGGTGCACTTGTTGAGTTTGTCGCACACCCAACACCAGACGATCTGTTGAGCTTGGTCTTTGAGAAGGTTGCAGAAGGATGGACACGCTCAACAGCGAGTACAACAAGCTCTAACGGTGGTGGAGTATCGGTCTTCCGTGTGTATCTGAAGAAGCCTATTGCCCAGCAGCAACTGGATTTGGAAATATTGTATGCAGAAGCTGAAGCCAAGCTTCGTGCCAAGGTTGATCAAGAAAATGAATTAATCGTAGAGCGTGAGGTTCAACTTCAAGTTGCAAATGCTGCCCGACTGAAGGCTGAGCAATTGGCCAAAGAAGAGCAGGATGCAGCCGAAGTGATCCGCAAGGAAGTGGAGCAGGCTCTTGGTCGTACACGTCAAACAGTTCGTGCAGCCCTGAAAGGGGCTAAGTGATGCTGGATCTGACAACACGAATTTTGTTGGAGCGGTATGCATCCAATGACCCGCGATTGAATGAGGAAGATGTGAAGAAGCAAGCAAGTTTGCAAGTAAAAAGTGTTGTAGATGGTGGTAAGGCTTTCACGGTGTTGATGTCGTCAGCGGACTATGCCGACAAGGAGATTACCGCTGCGTGTGATGACTACAACAGGAAGTACCCTGAACACATGAGTTATAGCTTCCAGCTTCCAGCAACGATGTTCGGTATCCCGGCTAATAGTTGGGTGCTGGCATTACCAGAGAGAGGAACACAATGACATACACCCTACAGCAACACCTAAGCCGCTTAGACGGCCATTCACACAGAAGTGCATACCTGCTATCAGTTACAGACAGCTTCAGTCCACGCAAGCTTAACAAGGCCCTCAGGGAGCGTATGCGTTTGATGTCTAGCGTCTCTCAGTACACTTCTGTCTGGGTCAAAGTCGAGAGTGGTTTCCTACTCGCAGTGAGTGGCCCGCTTGTAGTTGCAGAGATTGTGTCTAGTTTCCTGTCGGAATACAGAGAGACAGGCGGTTATACAGAGTCTCTGTTGTATCGTGGTGCGGCTCGTAGGCTGTTCCACGGAGTTGTGCAACAAGAGTTGAAGGGGTACGTGCAGCAGGGGCGTAGTTATGGTGCTAGCCGATGAACGCAGAGACAATCGCCAAACTCACAGGTTTACTCAGTTTCCAAGTTGACCTGTCCGGTCTACATCGTTTTAACGCCAGTCTGACCCAAGTTGAACGGCGTATGAAGTCAATGTCACGACAGGCTGACCAACTGGCAACAAAACTTGGTAATGGCCCGAAGGCAACAGCACAGAAACATGATACATCCTTACGTCATAACCTGAACCGTGAGTTGCAGCTTGAAACAGCTGTAGCCAAGGCTAAGCGGTATACATTCGCTGCTGAGTTGGCCCAACAGAAGTTGCAGTTTGCTGGAGCCAAGCAGAGTGCATTCCTTGCCACTACTGCCGTTAGAGCCAAACAGGCGTCCGCTGTAGCTGATGCCAAGGCCCACAAGGCCACTCTGGAACGCTTGAAGGCACAAGGGCAGGAGATTAAGAACACTGCCACTGTAGCGGCTGCAAAGACTCGACAGGCAGGCTTAGAGCAGCGACTGGCCCAACAGCAGGTTAGGACTGCAACACTGCAACAGAAGCACGTACAGAGTTTGACAGTCACGCAGCGTCTTGAGTTGGCACTAAATGAAGCCCGTGAACGTGGCATGAGGGCAGCACAGAAGTTTGCAGTGTCTCAACAGCAGGCAAGGTTACGTGACCAACGCCAGATAGAGGCACACCAGCAAAAGTCTGAGCGCTTCGAAGGCTGGAAGGCTCGCCAGAGCCATTGGGAGGCCACACGTAATAGCCCTCGTGGTGGTGATGGTTTCGGTCTTGGCTCCTTCTCAATCGCCCTGGGGGCGGCTGGTGCAGCCTTGTACGCACTCACAAGTGCAGTGGCATACGCTGGTGAGCGCATCAAGCTACGTCAGGAGAGTGCTAGTGGTGCCGAACAGTTCAACACAGCTTTGGAAACGAGTGGGGGGAAGAACCCACTGAACCAGAAGTTCAGCCGTGACAAGTTCGTAGAGATTTCCAACAAGTACGGTATGGAGCTGTCTGTAGAGGCAGTCAAGGTATATGCCAGCTTTGTTCAAGGGCAGATTGCACTAGGTAAGACTCTGGAGCAAGCCACGAAGATCTATGAAGATCAGTCTGCCGTGTTCCGGGCTGCTGCACTTGATAAGGAAGCCCAGAAACGTGCGGCATATCAACTTGGTCAGATTCGCGCGAAGGGGCGTCCCGAAGGGTCTGATGTAAACGATCTGTTCGATGCTGTTGGTGGGCCTGTTGCTAGTGCAATTCGACAGGCAGCGGCTACACGTTTGAAGTTTAAGGGCAAGGTTGAAGAGCATGCGGGCTGGTTCAAGGCCCAAGTGACCAAGGGCAACATCCTTGCCAAAGACTTCGATCAGGGCATGACTAACTACCTGACCGCTAATCAAGATGTCTTATCGAAACAGATGAAGTCTATCGACGCCGACCAGACCAGAGCCGATAACCAGAAGTTCATGAATGACAACCAACTGAACTCCAGCCAAGAGTTGAAGGATGTTATCCATGAGCGTATTCAAGCTGATCGTGAGTTGAACGAAGCCATGCAGCCGGTTAACGCTGCATTGGCAGGTATGGATATCGGGCTAACCAAGTTCAAGACGGCTCTAGTGCGATTCATCACCGGCAAAGATGCTGATGGAACAGATAATACTCCAGAAGAGCGAGCTGCATCTCTTGCATCTGCTGGTGGTGCTGATGGAGTTATCACATTACCTAATCAGGGTGCAGCATCAATTACCGAACAACAACGGTTGGATGCCAATGCCGCTGATCCTGTTAGCAACCTTTGGAACTGGGTGTTAGGCGGTAAGGATGCCAAAGAAAAGGCAGAAGAGAACAAGGCTCGCTGGGCTGATGTGAAAGTTCCAGAGAAGAGCCTGTTTGGGTTTGATAATCCATCGCTCAACTTTGAGAAGCTATTCAAGAGTCTTGAAGTTGGAGATGTGGCTGATGGTCAGTATCGTAGGTTTCGACCTGATGTTCTGGAGCCACTTGATGTATCTAATATCCTGGGTGGTTATGAGTCTCAGGCGAAGTTGAAGTATCCTGAACCAGAGCAGCGTCCAGTTGAAGCCCCGGTGAACACTACAACGAACAACATCACCGCCCCTGTGACGGTAAATATCACAACAGAGACAGATGCCTCGGCTGAGGATATTGCAAGACTTATTCGCCGTGAAGTTAATGATAGCTTTGGTCTAACGCTCCAAAGGACTAACGCTGGCCTGTCAGAAGCCAAATAAATAAGCCTGTGCAATGCAGGCTCCCAACAACACATAACTAAAGGAATCCTAGTGAACTACATAATTAAGGCGGTGGTAGCCGCCTGCATAATCCAAGTGGTCGCCATGTTAACAATGTCGGCATATGTTTATGATCGTAGTAGTCACGAGGCTAGGTTCTTCGCTGCCATCGCAGAGAACAACGCAAGGCTCTCAGCCACTGCGTTAGTGCTGGAACACCGCACAGAAGTGCAGCAACAGTTCTCACAAGAGCGTGAGCAGATGAAAGAGTATGTAGATAGAACAGTGAATCGTAAGCTCAGCCAATCAAAGCACACAGGAGATAAATAATGAATACAGTCTACGACAATCCAAACACGGCAATGCATGATGCATAGGCCGCGTAACCAACGAACTTGTCACTGCCGCCATTGCGGTGTTGGCTTTCTGTCATTCAAGGCAACTGCATTCTGTAGTTCTCATTGCAGACAAACATTCATCGCCATTCACGGCACAACTCATTCAAACACAGGAGCGACCGAAGATGGCGCCAGTAAAACGAACATCAACAAAGACTAAGAAAGATACGCGTAAGACATGCACTGTATGCAAGAAGAAGTTTCAACCCGAGCACAGGGCTACTAAGACTTGCAGTGAAGAGTGTAAGCGTGTGAAACGTAACAAGGGTAAGAAGGGCGCACGGAAGAAGCGTGAGCCAAAGCCATTGCAGATGTCCAATGCGTTCATCCGGTTGTTACTTCGTCATGCAAAAGAAGCAGGTACAGTTCAAATCGTCGAGGGCATTACTGCTGAACAGTTGGATGAGTTGCATGAGATGCATAAGTTGCAAGTGCGGGCCAATCCATCCAGTGCAAAAGTGTTCGGTGCATATCACTTCAGTCATGTGTACCCAGTGAAAGGCCAGAAGCACACGGGGAAGTTTGTTCCATGCAATCTGGTGATAGCTAGTGCTTCCCTGAACCGCTCTTTCAAGAATACTCATCTTGGCGGCGGTGCATATATTCACTTCTCCGAAAAGAACAGTAAGTGGGATGTTCAAGTTGGTATGGATGACAAAGCCATCATGGAACTGATGATTGAGTGCATCACTCGCCCTGTATGGGAAGCGTTCACCAAAGTCACTAAGTTGTTGCCTAGCACTCGACAAGCTCGCTTGGACACTTTGGGAAAACTTCTTGATCCGACGAACCCAGAACATGCCGCATACTTGAAGGCATTAAATACACCGGGTATCAGTACGCAAGATCTTGGAATGCTTGTTGAGGCTGTGACAGGGAAGGAGATTTTTCAAGTTGGTGGTGGCTGTTACGTTAGCCCCATGATGATGCTCATCGTTGAAACGGAGAGAATGTCTGCGTATCGGTCTGAGTTGTTGCAAGTGTTGAAGGTGCTGGAACAGGTGCAGCAGATGTCTTCATACTTCGCTCACGATTCGTTCGCCATCACTGAGTTTGATGAGGGTTTGTTCTTCGATTTCCTTCATGGTAAGACAATCACTGAGACAACAGTGGAAGTGCTTAATGACTTCTTGGTTGAGAGTCTGACCAGTATCTACGATGCTGCTGCAATTCGACCAATGTTCGGCCCTGCACCAATCGACTCCTACAGTCCGGCACAACTCGCTGAGTACCGTGCAATGAATGTCGGGGCGGTAGCAAGTCGGGAAAATCCTGGGGCTTCAGACTTCTGGGATGAGGTGATGGAACAACAGTTAGCCGCATAACATGAGCCCGCCAGTGATGGTGGGCTTTCTCATGCTCGAAAGAAACTCACGGGGAGGGGGTATTGCTTCTAGAAAGTGTCCCACTGAAATGGTGTCCAAGTGCCCTGCAGGCCGCTGTTTCCGTGGGCTGTAGCCCGATTGAAGGTGGGTAATACACTGGGCAAACTGATTGTGCAGAAGCGTTGATTAACCCCATAGCGTGAGCTATGAATAGTGGTCCTAGATAGCGTCCGCTATCAACAGTAGTCCCGGTGAACGGACGTTCATAGTGGTCTCCATCCTAGGTTTACTCTTCTTGGAGTATGTATGTGTTTATTACTCCAAGAGGGAACTGCCGTTACGTGGAATAGTACGAGGGCGAGTGAACGGCAGTTCACAAGGTGAGCCACTGTGTGTGTCTCCGCTCATAGGGCTACTGGCTACTTGTACCAGCTCTCTTGAAACCACGGGTTAGTTCCAAATGGTGTGGCAGTGTTGTTCTTCAGAAACATACGATAGTGTTTATCACCAGTATAACCACCGTAACTGTTCTTGGCATTCACTGAGCAATCCACGATGTAGCCGAATACAGTCGGTTCTCCGCCGCTAATTGGAGCGTCTCGGAGATAGCCTTTATAGGGAGTTCCGAATTTGTACTGAGCAGAGTAGGGGTCTTTGAGGGTTTGTTGAAAGTAGCCTATCACTGTTTCTTGATAGTTGGTCGGAAAGTCACCGTAGTCGCCTCTTGCAACCTTTGACGGATCAACAGGTGATGATGTGCAACCCATGACAGTCATTGTCGTAGTTATCAGTGCGGCGGTAGCCAATCGTCTAAACATGGTGTCTTCCTTGTAGAGAGTGTCTGATGGCACAATGCCCAACGATCAGTGTAGACAGCGCCCAACAAAACTCTATGGAAAGGGTCAATCAACTATGCAGAACCCTACAGCCCATCACTGATCCAACCTGGCCCCCGCGCTGCACATACCGCTGGGGCCCTTATTCTACGGGGCTTCCGGTTAATACGGGTCAAGCAGGATGCGTTCTGATCACTCAGATTCACTTTTTGCTCTAAAGATTCACTTTTTGTCCTGAATCATCGATTTCCCGCAAGGGAAGGGCGTCCCACTACCCTGAGCCACTGTATGCGGTCAGATGTCGGCAGATGCCTGGAGCTGGGCTAGGCTGGTCATTCCCACATTCAAGGATGATCGTCATGCCCACAAACACAGACGCCCATATCGCCACAGCCGATGTGCTGACCCTGCTACTGCATAACCAACATGGGATCGCTGCCGCGTTAGAAGAGCTGGCCTTGTGGGCAACTCGCCAAGGAGGGGCTTACGTGGCGGAGAATGTGTTGGGTTCGCTTCAGGTACTAGACACCAATGCCCAAGCCATCACGGACGCCATCAATCGACTACGGCTAGCCTGAGAGGGATGCCTTCCTAATTAACAGAATGCAGTTGTGTAAATTAGCCAACCCCTATGGTTGTTGACTTCCTGCCGATTTCGGGTAATCTCTGCCTCAAGAGGATATTTTGTTAATTAGCCAAGCCAGTAAACACGGGGGGCGTCATGCAATTAGTCGAAGCAGTGAAGACTTCAGCAGAAGTTCAGCAAGTGGCTCACAAGCTGACGTTGAATGCCCGTGGCAATCCTCTGTACGCCGATCTGTGGATGTTCGGTCTGCAAGTGGCACTCCGCATTTCCGACCTGCTGACGATCACCTACGAAGAAGCTTTGCAAGGTCGCGTCATGATTAAGGAGTCGAAGACTGGCAAGGTGCGGAACATTACGTTGAATGAAAAGGCTGTGGCTATCGTCAGGAAGCGTAGGGATGCCAACCCACACCACCAGTACCTATTTGAAGTGCAGAGCAACCGGGCGAAGGACAAACCCGTTAGCCGTATTGCCGTAGCCACGGCATTCAAGGCTGTTGGTGATGAGTTGGGTATCAGTCTTGGCACCCACTCAATGCGAAAAACCCGTGGGTGGTTGATGCACAGCAGCGGCGTGTCCATCGAGATGATATGCAAGGTGCTGAACCACAGCAGCCCCGCTGTAACCATGGCGTACATCGGCATCACTCAAGATCAGGTTGACGCGACATACCATGAGTTTGTGATCTGACGTCGCGCCTTCCACACTGCCTACAGGCCCGCCACAGAGCGGGCTTTGTCACATCTATGACCTGGCTAACTGCGCGATTGATCGTCCGTAAACGGCTTCACAGACTGCTCCAGAAGGGCGGACAACTTATTTACAGATTTCAGACGTTTCCATTCACCCTGTCAGCACACCGCTCAACACCTCGGGTAGAACCGAGTGTTTCTGTGCACAGTCGCCCCAGCTTATATTTCTGGCCTGAATCTGGATCACACCAAGAGTTGCCCCCTTTTTTCGGGGCGGGGCATGGGATTCTGTGGAGAACGGCCTTGGTTACTTGCAGGGGTACGCCGTTTTGTATGCAAGTACGGCAAGGAGGGAGGCGTCTTCATTCAGTAGCTGGGGGTGTGCTTCAAGGTATTGGATAACGATCCGTATGCCTTGACCATTTTGAGTTCCAGTTTCAGGGAAGCAAGTCTGCATGTCCGGGCTGAGGCTTGGATTCAGAACAAGCATTGTGTTTCGTGCGCCTTCCGTTAATCCGATGCATTGACCTAGTTCAAGCTCACTCACCCCAGTGCTGATTCTTGGATTATCTGCTGCTGCAAGCATCGCCTTGCACGATCTTAGCAACTGATTTCCATCTGCCATTACCTGACCACTTGCCAGAGTCCCCGCCAGTGCAACAGCCCCGATCCATGCCTTCATGATGTCTTCCTTCTGAGTGAGCGAGGCATGTTACCGGGTGCAGTGGCCTAGTGCCATCGACTGCAAGTCGTTACTGTCGGCTATTTCGGGAGGTGGTTCTCTACGCGCTCCACGACTTCAGCTACCCACATCTTGGCCTCGTTCCAGCTCTTGATGTGTTCGCCGCATACAGGGCAGGACAGGTCGTCTTTGTCCCGAACCCTAAGCTTGATGCAGCGAATTTCAAGGGTCGATCCACATTTACTGCACGTGCTGCGTTCGGTAGCCATCTTGATTCCTTGGAAGGGCGTCGGTTGTCTAGGCATAGTGTCACACGTTCGCCCTAGGGCGGAATGCTGCGCCGGGGAGGGCGGTCTGATCCAGCGAATACAGGGCCTAGAGGGGTGTGAGTTGCGCGGAATTAACGTCGCAATATACATACACAGAGGGAACACTCGGAGAGGGATGCACGGTTAGCGTGAGCTAACGACAAGGTTACACGCTGGAGAGTAGAAGAGGATTACATTGATATTGTCCTCAATCCTCCAAGGGTTGTTGCCGAATGCTCACGCATTCCTACGTACCAATCTTGAGCGTTGCTCAACGTGTGACCCTGTTGAATGCTCACGCATTCGGTTGTGCACCACCCACAAGAGCAAAGGCAGAAGCGAAGCGGGATTGTGGGATATTGGGTATGGGTATCCGTCTGATCGAAGATCAAGGGTGTTACGTCCTACGCTGGGTACTGTTGAAAGCGTTCGCTTTCGGATTACCGTCAACGTGTATCCCTGTCTACAGCTCACGCTGTGTGTTCACTCCCCGCAGAGTGCGAGGGTGCCCCTCCGGTATACATATTAGGTCGTTAATTCGGCGCACTCTGCACCCTTGTGCACCCTGTATTCATTGGCCTTCGTCTGGTGTGCTGGCGCGGGTTTTGTCTAGTGAAGGAAGTTTGGAGATCGCTGCCAGCTTCTGGGCCGTACTCGCACCCTTCGAATACACGTCATGCGTCACTGAGCCTTCTTTGTGCCCGACCAGCTCCTTCGCCAAGGGGTCTGGAACGTCCGCCCTGACCAGATGAGTGATTACGGTGTTACGGAAGCTGTGGAAGACGTGGAGCAGGCTGAAGCCTGCTTTCTTACGCAGTCTGCCGAACGCCTTGGAAGCTGCGTGCGAGCGCTTGCCATACTTGTCACCTGAGTCTGTGGGGATCAGGAAGGTGTCTGTGGTGTCTTCAAGTAGGCGGTCAATGGTCGGCAACAGACTTGGGTGAATCGGTAGGACACGCTTGCTCACCTTGCTCTTACTTCGCGGGAAATCGAAGCATCGGATGCCATCGACAGTGATCACGTTGTTTTTGTTGAGCTGGCAGAGTTCTTCGATCCTGGCCCCGGTGTACCAGCCCAATGTGATGAGGTCGGCAAGCGGTTTATCCTCGTTATCCAGTGCGGCTTGACGTAGCTTCAGGGTGTCGTCTCGTGTGTACATCTCCCTGCTTTGTCCCGCTAATTCGGAACCACCGCCCTGAGGCAGCTCGTGCCCTACGAACGGATTCACCTTGTCTTTGTATTCTTCACGCCAAGCCGGGTCGTACTTCGTTGCCCACTTCCAGAACGCAGTGCCCGCCATGAGGTACTGACCTAGTGTTGCTGGCGCGCGATTCAATGACTTGAGCCATGTGTCTATCGTGTCGAAGTTCAGCACCAGTCCCTCTTTCTTGAGAAAGTCCGACAGCCGTTCCATCTTGCCCACTTGCTGATCTACGTGTTTCGGGGCGCCACCACGACTCTCCCTGAACTCTCGGAAGGATTTCACTCGGGCTGTGGTGATGGGGGATCTGGCCTTGTGATCAGCGATCAGGGCGTCAGCTTCAGTGTCTTGTTCTGGCGTGACGTTATACCCGCTCGTGAGTAAGGTCTTGGCGATCACCTTCGACATCTGGCCTATGTCCTCAATGAATCTGAAGTCGCCTCTTGGCTGTTGTTGCCTCATCCGATAGACCTCAGCGAGTCCCGATAAGACCTCAGGCCCGAGTTCTTTAAATGCCTCCAGTTCTTCGTCTGTGACTTCCTCTGTGTTGTCCAGTAGCCCGTCCATCTCTGCCAGCTTGGCCTTGACAGTGTTCTGGTCTATCTCGTGGAGCTTCGTGAGGAAGTTGTCTTGCCAGTCGGCTGGCATCGGTGTGCCTTCACGCGCTGCCTTGATACGAGATTTCCACGTCGCGAGGATTGGAAGGCGTAGGTCCATGGCTTCTTTACGTAGCCCGGTCTTCAGTGACTGGATGAACGCGGCCTTTCCGCCGAAGGCTTGTCGGACGTCAGAAGGGATTGCCAGCTTCACATACCAAGTGGATTCGCCTTTCTTCTGGATCAGGTTGTCTGCCATTGGAGCGCCGTGGAGAGGGGAGTGGTACAGCGGATTGTACTACTCAATTGTACTACTATGCACGCTGAAAGCCCCGGAATACGGGCCTTGCTGGTCGAAAAGGTCGCTTAATTCGAATCTCTCCTTCACCGCCACATTTAAACGTTAGAGCCCTGATTATTCGGGGCTTTTTCGTTTCTGCGGTTCTGAAAAAACACAGCCCATACTTTGGCCCATACCCTGGACGGCTCAGTGCTTTGCGACCAAAGGCTGATTTTTCGACAGTTTCTAAGCGGTGTACATCATTCGACGCGCTGTATTTCAGTGATGACCCCCGCATCGCGAAAGCCGAAGGCATAGCCCTCTGCACGACTGGCTGATTCCAACACCTGGTGCATGAGGCTGCCTTCGATGATCTTGAGAGTGGAGTATTAGGCGGATCACCGGTAGCGATCCGCGAGAATGCTTACTCTGGCATTGTCCAGGATTGTAGCTTGTAGCCCTCCTGGCTCAACTCGGCGCGCACCTCTTCCAGCAGGCTTTCCAGCTGCGCCGGGTCGGAATAGGTACTGGTTGGAATCTGTTTGCGACAAATACGAGTGTGGGCCCGGTCGATGATGGTCAGGCTCAGTTCGCCATTACCGTCTTGCGGAGCCCAGGCGACGCATTGAAAAGGTTCGAATGCGTGGCCGGCAATCAAAAGTGCTTCGTTGATGCGAAACGGAGTGCTCATGGGTCGTCTCTCCTTGTACCCAAACAGATGATGTGCCGTCGGTTGGGCTTACCGGTCGGCTGTTTATTAGTAGGGGGGGGGGCGGGTCACAAGTAGTAATAAGTATGTTTAAACTTTATTTCATTCACGGAAATTAACCCGCGATTGTGAAAGTTGAATGGACGGTAGTAATTCATTAGGGAAGCTCTGAAAAAGACTTCCAGATTTGGTGAAATTGTTGGCGCTAATTGAAAACTCACACACCCTGCCGATTGAAATTTTACCCAGGGCGGATTGCTGATTTCGCAGCAGCAATTTTGGATAAACTTAGCAGCGTGCCGATCACATGAGTCGCGGAAGACCTGCTACATGCAGTCATGCAGCAGGGCATTTCCACAACAACAGTCAAAATTGCTGGTCTTCCTCCCTACCAACCTCGTCCTTGAGCTTACGTTCGCGTGATTTGATCTTCGTCTGTGCAATCAAACTGCTGTGTTGCAGGCGGTACGACTCGTTGCCAGTTCCCGATCAATCATACTTCGGCACAACCCACAATATCTCGACGCTGCCGTCATCCAGGAAGTTGAGCGTCACGTACCAGAAAGTGTCGCGCTCTGGCCCGCAGCAGTCTTTCATTGCTTTACATAACTGCCTGGCGCCGGCTCCAGAGGCGGGAATTTGTTATTTCCTATGTGCGGAACCGCTGGTTGGCGCTCGCCGGAGTGTCCCACCAGCCAGTTGAACCAATCATTCCACCAGCTACCGGGTTGCTGCTCAGCATTCTTGAACCAGGTCTCCGGGTTTTTCGTGACCCGATTATTGGTCCAGTAATGGCGCTTCTGCTTGGCCGGTGGATTGATGACGCCGGCAATATGCCCTGAAGCTCCTAATACAAAACGCTTGGCCCCGGAGAGCAGGTTGGTGCTGGCGTAGGCGCTTTTCCAGGGCACGATGTGATCGTCATGGGTGGCGAGGATGTAAGCGGGAGCGTCAATTGCACGCAAATCAAGCTTGACCCCACAGCACTCCAGCTCGCCTGATTTCAAATCGTTCTGCAGATAGGTGTGGCGCAGATACCAGCAGTACATCGGCCCCGGAAGGTTGGTGCTATCGTTGTTCCAGAACAGCAGATCAAGCGGGATCGGCTTCTGCCCCTTGAGGTATTTGTCGACGTTGTAGTTCCACCACAGCTCGTTGGGGCGCAGTAGGGAAAAGGTATTGCCCATGTCCTCACCACGAAACAGACCGATGGGACCATTCATGCCGCCGATAGTGCGCTCTCGATAGGCCACCAGTTCTTCGTCGACGAATATGTCGATGGGACCGGTATCCAGGTAGTCAAGGAACGTGGTGAACAGGCTCACGCTGGCGATCTCCCTGTCGCCGCGTGCAGCAAGTACTGCCAGCGCCGTGCTCAGCAGGGTGCCGCCGATGCAGAAGCCCACGCAATTGAGTCGCTGCTCGCCACTGATATCGCGGGTCACCTGCAAGGCGTCGATTACCCCGTGCTCAATCAGGTCATCCCAGGTGGTGCCAGCGTGTTCCTCGTCAAAGTTGCGCCAGGACATCAGGAATACGGGATGTCCCTGTTCCAGCAGGTGGCGGACCATCGAGTTGTCCGGGCGCAGATCAAGGATGTAGTACTTGTTGATCGACGGAGGTACGACGAATACCGGGTGTCGGTACTGGGATTCGCTTTGCGGGTAGTACTGAATTAGCTGGAATAGGTGATTCTCAAAGACGATTTCGCCGGGGGTGTTAGCCAGATCGACGCCAACCTTGAAGGCGCCGCTATCACACTGGCGCATTTTGCCTTCGTTCATGTCGCTGGCCAGATGCTGCATACCTGTGAGCAGGCTGGCACCTTGAGTCTCAACCACACGCTGGAGCGCATCAGGGTTACTGACCAGGAAATTGCTTGGCGCACTGGCGGCAATGGCTTGCTCCACCAGATAGCGCAGGCGTTGGCGCGGTTTTTTTTCGTCGATCGGCAGTTTGTCGAGCAGTTTCAGGAGAAAGCTGGAGTTGAGCAGGTAAAACGCAGCGAGGGAGCCGAACAGTGGCTCGCTCCAGTTGCCGCTGGAGAAGCGTCGATCATCGAAGCTGAAGGGTTGGCCGGTCAGCAGTTTTTGGCCGAGTTGGCACCATTGAACCTGGTAGTCCGTTTGTAGACTGTCCAGGGTTTCGCGAGGCAACTCGAACCAGGCGCCGTGCTCATGCCCGGAAAACCACGGATTAGTGCTGACCCATAGGCGTAATTGTTGCACTGCAAAGGAAGCGATGAACGGAGCCTGGCCTGACCAATAGGTTTTGAATGTATGCGCGTTGTTGTCCATAAAGTTCCTTGCCCATACAGATGAGCCGGGCAGAAAAAAAGCCGCGCTTTGCCGGACTCCGGCGTAGCGACGGCAGGAATGCGGGCAGCGTTGTCTGACGCCAATCTGATGCGTGGAACAAGGGTCCCAAGTCCGCGCATGGGCTACTCAGATGCCGTTGGTTAGCGCTCGATAGCCAGGCCGACGCCTTGTCCGCCACCGATGCACAAAGTGGCCAGTCCCTTCTTGCCGTCGCGACGGATCAGCTCGTGCACCAGCGACACCAAAATCCGTGCCCCTGACGCGCCGATCGGATGGCCAAGGGCGATCGCGCCGCCGTTGACGTTGACTTTTCTGGTGTCCCAACCCAACTCTTTGCCAACCGCCAGCGCCTGGGCGGCGAAGGCTTCGTTGGCTTCGATCAGGTCCAGGTCCTCGACGCTCCAGCCGGCCTTTTGCAGGGTCAGGCGTGTAGCCGGGACAGGGCCGATGCCCATGATCGACGGGTCTACACCGGCGCTGGCATAGGCTTTGATCCGTGCCAGAACCGGGAGGCCCAGCGCTTGTGCTTTTGCAGCGCTGGCCAGCAACAGTACGGCAGCACCATCGTTGAGGGTCGAAGCGTTGCCGGCGGTCACGCTGCCGTCTTTCTGGAATGCCGGTTTGAGTTTCGCCAAGGTTTGGGCAGTACTGTCGGCACGCGGCTGTTCGTCGGTGTCGAAGACCAGCGGTTCGCCCTTGCGCTGAGGAATCAGGATCGGGGTGATTTCGCTCTGGAAGCGTCCGCCCTCAATGGCTGCTGCGGCTTTCTGTTGCGAGGCGATAGCGAAGGTATCCTGTGCTTCACGAGAGATCTCGTACTTCTGCGCCAGATTCTCAGCGGTGATACCCATGTGGTAGTCGTTGAAGGCGTCCCACAGGCCATCCTGGATCATGCTGTCTTGCAGTTGCGCATGGCCCATACGCAAGCCGGTGCGTGCCTTGGGCAGAACATAGGGGGCCAGACTCATATTTTCCTGACCGCCAGCGATTACCAGTTCCGCGTCGCCGCAACGGATTGCCTGGACGGCAAGATGGACCGCCTTGAGACCAGAGCCGCAGACCTTGTTCAAGGTCAGGGCAGGGGTGGTGTGTGGCAAGCCAGCCTTGATCGCTGTCTGGCGTGCCGGGTTCTGCCCAGCGCCGGCAGTGAGTACCTGGCCGAGTATCACTTCATCAATTTGAGTAGCATCGATACCCGTCTGCTCCAGCAAGCGGCGAATCACTGCGGCACCCAGTTCGGTCGCGGGAATTGCAGACAAAGCACCCTGGAAACTGCCAATGGCGGTACGAGTTGCGGCAACGATTACGACTTCGTTCATGCGTGACCTCATGGAAAAGACAAAATTCGGCGAACAAACCAGGGCATTTATGCCTTGGTTGGGGGTTATTGCATGTTCATGCCGCCGTTTACCGAGAAGTCGGCACCGGTGCTGTAGGCGGACTCATCGGAGGCCAGCCAGGCCACGATTGAGGCAATCTCTTCGGGTTGGCCAAGGCGGCCGACCGGTGTTGCCGCGATCATGCCTTCGAGAATGTCCGGGCGTATTGCTGCGGTCATGGATGTCTGGATGTAACCTGGGGATACGGTATTGACGGTCACGCCCTTGCCGGAGACTTCCCGGGCCAGTGCCATGGTGAAACCATGGATGCCAGCCTTGGCGGCGGAGTAGTTGGTCTGGCCGAACTGGCCACGCTGACCGTTGATGGAGGAGATATTGATGATCCGCCCCCAGCCTTTGGACAACATGCCTTCAATGACCTGCTTGGTGGTGTTGAACAGGCCCGTCAGGTTGGTCCCGATCACGCTGTTCCAGTCTTCCGGGGTGAGCTTGCGAAAAGACGCGTCGCGGGTGATGCCGGCGTTGTTGACCAGCACATCGATCGGGCCGAATTGTTCACGAGCCATCTCGAAAGCCTTGCGGGTTGACTCCCAATCGGTGACGTCACCATAGATGAACTCGAACTCATAACCCGCCTCCAGTTGACTGGCACGCCAGTCGTTCTTGCGGCTTGAATCAGAGCTGCAGCCGACGATTACCTTGAATCCTTCCTTGTATAGACGTTGGCTGATTGCCGTACCGATACCGCCCATACCACCCGTTACCAAAGCAATGCGACTACGCGATTCCATACATCTACTCCATTTTTTTTTGCGCTGCAGGAGAGAAGATTGTTCGACATCGACGGGCCGTGCGGAAGTGTTTGTAGGTGACGTTTTCGTGTCCATCGGTGCCACCCGGGCGTTTTGGCCCGCTGGCAAAAAATGAGGAGTACCTATACTGGGATCAATACCTGAAACTCCACAGGCAGTTAATATTTGTGCAACAAAATTGAAATATGTTCAGCGTAGGTCAATATTGGCTCCGGACAGGATGTTCGGTTCCACAGGTTATTGAGGGAGCTATGTATAGAATGAGTTCAGGTTATGCCGGCGTGCTGGCGAAGACGCTTTTGGCTCAAGGACTGGATTTTGCCAGTCTGTGCGAGGAGGCTGGACTTGATGTCACGCTCGTGAATAAACCGGGAGTATTCTGCGAGCGAAGCGTTATCTATCGTTTATGGGACCTGGCCGCTCAGGCCTCGGATGATCCGAACATCGGTTTGAAAGCCTACGGAAATTTCCATCCCAGCGTTTTTCAGATCGTGGGCTACACGATGATGTCCAGTTCGAATTTGAAAAGGGCGCTCGAACGTCTGGTTCGTTTCAGCCCGTTGATTAGTACTGGATTCAGCCTTTTCTTTATCCGGGAGCAGCAGAATTACCGTCTTGCCGCGCTCGATCATCAGCAACATGGCTCGGTCAGACCCCGGCAACATACGGATGCAGGGCTGGCTTCGCTGCTGGGTTTCTGCCGTTGGCTGGCGGGTGGCAAGTTGCCGCAACCGTTGAGTGTGGAGTTCGCTTATCCCGAACCTGAAGACACGTCGGAGCATCAGCGGCTTTTTGGCTGTCCACTGCGTTTTGGGGCTGCTTATGACAGCATCGTGTTCGATGGCCAGGAGCTTCTGAGTCCTTTGAGTATGGCCAACGAGGCGTTGGCCACGCTCCATGACAGTTTTGCCGAGGCTCAGCTGGACCTGTTGTCCGGCAACTCTATTGTTGCCAGGATTCGCGCGCTGATTACCGAGCGCCTGAGTCAGGGGCAAGGGCAATGTGATATGGAATCGATTGCTGCGGCACTGAGCATCAGCAAGCGAACGCTTCAACGAGGCCTTGAGAAGGATGGCGCGCAATTCAAGGATGTCCTGAACGATGTGCGCCGGCAGTTGGCCGACTTCTATTTGCGCCATTCTCATTTCAGCATGAAGCATGTGACGTATCTGCTCGGTTTTCATGATCACAGCAGCTTCCATAAGGCTTGCACCCGTTGGTTCGGTATGACCCCCGGTCAATATCGGGTCGACGAGTCGTTGTTTGCGGTCGAGGAAGCCGTGCCGATGCCTGTCCGAGTCATGAACCCCGCCGGTCTGCGCAGAGATCAAAAGATCGGAGGCTTCGCCAACTCTTACGCCGAACGGATACACCGGTAATTCCTTGTGAAGGCTCATTGAGGCGTTCATTGAGGCTTTGGACCTTTTGTCCTTTTGCTCGCTTTGCGTTTTGGGGCTTTAGCTACGATGACGGGGGCGGGCGCCGGTGTGATCTCCGACGGCAGCACTGCCACAAACGGGGATGGCTCCAGAGGGGGCGCCAGCTGAATGACATCTGTTTCACTGGGCGGTTGGGTCAGGCTAAAACTTGGCAAGGGGACTTCGAGTAGCGCGTGCAGTTCACGCCAGAATTCGCCTTCAGCTCCAGTAATTGTCAGCAGTTCGGGCATCAATTGCCCAACGGCTGCGAGGACCTGTTGGCGTGCCTTGGTGTCCGGGAGTAGCAAGGGCAGGCTGCGTAAGCTTTCTTGTGGGTGGGCAAAAACCAGCAGGTTCTGCAACCGGATGGCTTCGCGCAGGGCAGCAGGCTCATTGCTGTAGTCCTGGACCAGCAGATGCACCTGCTGGATCAGTTTTTCAATGCTTTCCTTGCCCGCCTTATCGCTGTCGCGGCCCAGCAAAAGCAGAATCCGCACCAACGCTTCCAGCGGGCCGCCATGGGGCAGTGCATCCTGCAGGCGTTCGATCAGGGCTTGGTCTTGCTGATCAGCATGTGCCTGGAGATTTCGCACAGGCTTGTTGCTGGTGAGGACACTCAGTGCGCCGTAAATGCCATAGAAACACAGCTCCTGGGTGGCATCGCGGATATCGCGATAAGCATTCAGGGCGTCTTGCGTCTGGTTGGAGAACAGCTCCTGCCAGGCCAGCAACGGGTTATCTTTGCGTGCAGGACGACGATCACTTCTCACTTGGGAGGCGGTCCTGGCCAACCACCATAGCGCCGGATTCAGGCTGCTCCATAGCACTTGCTGCTGATGGAAGGGATGCGTCCTGCGCATCAGTTCGGCAACGGGCTCGTTGACTATCTGACGTAGCCACGGGCGTATGAACCCGTCGTAAAACGTGCTGTTGATTTCAGACGCACGCTCCACCAGAGAGAATTCGCGATCGTCATCACGAGTCGGCTCGACGTCATCATGGATATCGGCGATTCGCCTTGATTCGAAACGCACTCGGTATTGCACGTCACCGCTGCCTGAGGCAGCCGGCAGATCGTCGATCAGCATTTCGTATAGCCCTGCCGGCAGCGCATTGATGGCTTCGACCGCACCGAGCAACCCACGGTGTTCACGTTGCGCCACCTTGCCGGAAACAAAAATGCCCAAATGGCCGATGCTAGCGTGCCGCAGGTAGACGATGGTACGTCCTGCGTCATGCAAAGCGAGATCGCTGGGATAGACATCGGTGATCCAGTTCAATGCCTGCTGTGGAGGGGTGATGTTGTCTCCGTAGGAGCAGAATACCACCACCGGTACTTCGATCCGTTTCAGGTCAATGCCGGAGCTCTTGCGGCCGAGACCGCCGGACAACTGGTTGCCGATGAAAAGGTCATCGACAATCATCTCGATTTCTTCGCCATTGAGCAGGGTCGGGCTGCCCCACCAGCGTTCGAAGTCGAGAAAGCGCGCAGCCTCGCTGTCGACCTGGCTGAACAGCTGGTAGTACTTGCCCCAATAGGTGTTGGCCGGGTCCAGGTTTTCGAAATTGCTGACCAGCCAGGTACCGTCGAAACGGTCATTGCCCAAGTCGCTGCCCAGGCGAGCCATCCAGCCGCCACCCAGCAGGCCACCGGTATAGCGCATCGGATTGCGTCCATTGACACCGGCCCAGTACGACAAGGGGGCACCATTGATAATGATCAACCCTGGCAGTTCCGGCCGTGTTGCCGCCAGTCCCATCAAGGCCCAGCCGGCCTGGCAGTTACCGATGATGATCGGCTTGCTGTTGGCCGGGTGAAGGGCACTGACGACTTCGATGAACCGGGCCTGGGCTTCGACGATATCGGCCAGGGTTTGCCCGGGCTGTGGCGAGTGACTGAAAGAGATGAAATAGGTGGGGTGGCCGGCTCTGAGGCTTTCACCTAATACCGAATCCTGTTTGAAGCCGCCGATTCCCGAGCCGTGGCCGCCGCGTGGGTCAATGATGATCACCGGCTGGCTATTGCTGTCGATTCTTTGCTCTGGTCCGGGGAGGATTCGCAACAGTGAATAGTTGACCGGGCGTGGGAGATCGGAGCCTGCGACCAGGGTTTCATGATCGAACTTGAGCAGCAGAGGATACCCGGCGCGTTCATGGGCCAGCGTATTGTCGCCACGCTGGCGCAGTGTGTCCCAGAACAGCAGGCTGCGTTGGCCGAGGTCGGTGAAGTATTCCTGCCAGTCAGTGGGCGTGGGTTGTTTGAGTTGACCCCGCTTAAGAGGCGCGAGGGTTTTTTCCTGGCGCTGGCGCAAAGCATCAAGGACGTTCAGGGTATTGAGGTGCTGCAGATGACTCAGGTGTTCGAACAGGCTGCGTTGAGAGGAGAGTCTGTCATATTGCGATGCAATAATATCTTCCTGGCCCATGGTGATCTCCTGGCTTCATGCATGAGAAGCAGCTCGCCTGCATCTCATCATTAAAAAGAGCTTGGCTGGCCGTTCGCCTTTCAGGAGTCTATAGCGAATAACGGTGGGAGGTGAAGGATTGTTGTGCGGCGCACAAAAAAACATTGCCAAACGAATTTGTGCACTGCAATATCAAGGCTAACGCGATGCTCGGCAGGATCGCTATCGCGTCCTCAGGCTCATGTCGGCCTTTCAGAATCAGGAGATTCAAGCATGACTTTTTTTAACTCGGAAAAATTGCAAGACGCTCAGAAAGCCAATCTAGACCTCCTGCAGCAAATCAGCGGCAAAATCTTCGCCAGCGTTGAACAGCTCACCCAATTGCAGATCAAGACTCTGCAGGCCTCCACCGAGGAGCAGTTCGACGGTTTCCGCAAACTGCTGGCAGTCCGTGATCCACAAGGGTTCGCTGAGCTCCAGGCTTCTTTCACCCAGCCAAATGTGCAAGCCGAACGCCTTGCTGAGTTCAATCGTCAAGTACACGCGCTGATTGTTGGCACCCAGTCGGAAATCGCCCAACTGACCACGCGTCAGGTCGAGGCGGGCACCAAGCAGGTGCAAGAGTTCGTTGAAGTGATCAGCAAGAATGCACCGGCTGGCTCCGAGCCTGTTGTGGCAGCGTTCAAGTCGTCGCTGGCCAATGCTGGCACCGTTTTTGAAAGCGCACAGAAAGCCGTAAAACAGGCTACTGACGTTGCCCAGAGCGGTTTCGAAGCAGCGACTGCAGCGACTGCCGCAGCCGGGAAAACCGCGCCAGAGACTGGCAAGGCAACAAGCGGTAACAAGTAAGTCACGTTAAAACGGTTACACCGATGGCGATGGGTTTATTCCCCATCGCCATTTTTTTTCGACCCGCCACCCGCGCCTGGCTTGCCTGACGGTGTGCCGCCGAACAGGCCAAAGAGGTTCTGAGTGTTCAGGTAGAGGGCTTTTGACTGGTCGACGTACTGGCGCATCAAATCCTGCATGACCGGTGCTTGTTGATGCATGAACTCACCCCAGGCTTCAGAGGACTGAGCGCCGGTCTGGGACTGGATGTCGATGACCGTCTGGATGCTTTTGTCCAGGTAGCTGCCGAGGACGCCCTGGTAAGGACCGTAGAACTGGATAATCCCCACGAGCATCTCAATGGAGAAGATCGGCTCACCACCACTTTCGGCTTCCAGAATGACCTGCAGCAAAATACTTCGGGTCAGATCCTCGCCAGTCTTGGCGTCGACCACCTCGAAGGGGATTTTATCGATGACCAATTGACGAATATCCGCAAGGGTCAAATGACTGCTGGTGTGCGTGTCATACAGACGGCGATTCGGGTACTTCTTGATCAGACGGGTGGTGTTCCGACTGTTATCTGTCATGCGGGGCTACTCACAGCAAGCCTGATTTACAGGCATCTTATCCTACTCTGACCACTGCCACTCCAATGCGTTGCCTCGCGCGGCACCCGCGGGGTGGTCAGCATAAGAACTTTCTTCATCTTTTGAGTGCTGAGTTTGCGAGGTTGGCCACTTCGAGGCAGGGTCGTTCAATCCCTCAAAACCCGCCTCCGGATAGCGCTTTCGCCATTTGAACACCACAGATTCTGAGATCTGGGCTGATTGCAAGCCTCGCGTTTGAATTCAGCGGAAAAGCAACGACTTTGCTTGGCCATCAGACACCTCGAACTAGTGAGTATTCCCGCCTAAATGGGTGTCCGGTCTCATCAGGCCACTACACTAACGCTTTGGAGACGAAAAAACTTGTCCTTCGGCTAACTACTTAATTCAGGCCTACCGGCCAGGTCACCTTCCGAACTCCAGCACTAAGGGCGAGTGCTGCCGCTATTCTTCAGCGTTTTAACAGGCCCCACGAGCTGAAAATTGCTAAGACGTTTGAGCAATATCCTCTTCCAGCTCACGTACCGCCTTACTGATCTTGATGGCAAACCGCCGCTCAACCTCAGTATCGCTTAAAAGCTTGGCGTCAGCGCCAAGCCAAATCTCAAGCACCTGGCGCTTCTTCACACTTGAAATGCCCCCGTTACCCGAAAGGATGAGTGTCATGCAGGCGCAGACCATGAAGCAGGCCAAGCTGGAAAAGATTCACGTGGAAATCGTCAAGCGGATGGCCGAGCAGATCAAGCTGAACGCCGAGGCCGGGAAGGTGACCTGTGAAACTTCCTGGTATCCAGTTGCTGTTGCCACGGGGTTGATCGGCACGGTGGCCGCTGTCACAGCGGTATTGGTCAAGCTTCTTTAAGGCCTCCCGGCAGTGGAGTGCCATTACTCACGACAAAACCCCTGACGTGCTCGGCGCACGCCAGGGGTTTTGTGTTGTTCGGTGGCGGGTGAGCCGGGCCCGTTGCCTGGGGCCCTGTACGCTCTATCGATTGAATCGCTCGACCAGGGAGTACTGGGTGGACGCTGTCTGGGTCAGTTCCTTGCTCAGGTCCGCGGAGTGGCGGGCCTGTTCCGAGGTTTGGTCGGCCAGGTGGGCGATGGTGGTGATGTTGCGGCTGATCTCCTCGGCGACGGCTGTCTGCTCTTCGGTGGCGGCGGCGATCTGGGTGGTCATGTCGGTGATGTTGGCCACCGCCTCGCTGATGCCCACCAGGGCTTTGTCGGCCTCAAGCACCCAGGCCACGCCTTCCTCGGCCTGGCGATGGCCGCTTTCCATGGTCTGTACAGCGTTGTGGGAAGAGGTCTGGAGTTTGCTGATCAGGTCATGGATCTGGGTCGTGGATTGGGAGGTGCGCTGCGCCAGCTGGCGAACCTCGTCGGCCACCACCGCGAAGCCCCGGCCCATGTCGCCGGCGCGTGCGGCTTCGATGGCGGCATTGAGGGCCAGCAGGTTGGTCTGATCGGCGATGCCTTTGATGACGTCGACGACGGTGCCGATTTCATTGCTATCCCTGGCCAGTTGCGCGACGGTTTGCCCAGTCTCCCCGACGACGGTGGAAAGACGCTCGATGGCCGCGCGGGTGTCCCGGGCCACGTCGCGTCCGCGTGCGGTCAGCAGGTTGGCTTCCTGGGTGGCGTCCGCCGTGCGCTGGACATGGCTGGCGACTTCCTGGGTGGTCGCGGCCATCTGGTTGACGGCGGCGGACACTTGCTCGGTTTCGACGCGTTGGCGATCAAGGCCTCTTGAGCTGTCGGCGGCCAGTACGTCGGATTGTCCAGCCAGCCCGCTCAATTGCTCGGCAGTGTCCTGCAAGCGAGTGAGGCATGTTTTCAGGCGTGCCGCCTGGCTGACGAAGGCGGCTTCCAGGCGCCCCTGGGGTCCGCGCTCATCGCTGTACATCTGCGCGATCAGTGCGTCGGAGGTGGAAGGCTCGGCCATTTGCAGCAGGCGCAGGGTGCCTTGTTTCTGCCAGCGTGAGGTGAGCAGACCGAGCGGTACGGCGACACCGGCGGCCACGGCAATCGCCACGGGTGCGCTGAGAAACAATCCGCTCACCGTGCCCGCCAGGCCCATGGTCAGGTACGGCAGGCAGTCCAGCAGGGCCGGTAGCCAGGTGTCCTGGCGGGGGATGGCCGGTTTGTCCTGGGTGATGCGTTTATAGAGGGACTCGGCCCGGCGGATCTGATCGGCTGTCGGCTTGACCCTGACCGATTCAAAGCCCACCACCCGGCGGCCTTCGAATATTGGCGTGACGTAAGCGTTGACCCAGTAGTGATCGCCGTTTCGGGAGCGGTTCTTGACGATCCCCATCCACGGACGCCCTTGCTTGAGTGCGCCCCACATATGGGCAAACACGGCCGGGGGCACGTCGGGGTGGCGGACGATGTTTTGTGGCGCGCCAATCAGATCCGCTCTGTCAAAACCACTGATGTCGACGAAGGCGTCATTACAGTAGGTAATGACACCGCGAGCGTCGGTCGTGGAGATGAGCTTCTGTTGCGGGGCCAGCGCAATTTCGCGTTGGGTGACGGGCTGGTTGTTTCTCATTCCTGATGCTCCCTGGGTCCGGTAGAAGGCCATCGGCATGCATCGGGAAAATATGAGCGAATGTTTCAAAAAATCATTAGATAACAATGAGTTGTATTTACTGTTTGTCCGTGACCTGGCTCCTGGCAGGAATATTTCCCATGCTATTGAATGGCATGGATAACGGTTTTGGAAGGGGGGGGCGTTCTATCCCTTAGTACCCGCCACCCCCACCGCCGCTGGAGGGCTCCCGTGCTTTTTGCTGTGCATGACTCCATTCGGCGCAGGTCATGAATCCCGTGTGATCGACCTTGCCGTAACTGTCAAAACTGACGCTATAGGTGTGTTTGTGTTCTGCCTGGGTCAGCAGGTAGTCATAGCAGCTGCCAAGCTCGACGGTGCGTTCGCTGATGGACAGGGGCTTGCCGCCGATCTGCTGGACCTGATCCTTGCTCATACCGTTTTCGACGTTGGCGAACAGTGGTTGGTCCTGATAGATCTGAGCGTAGGAGGTGCATCCCGCCACTGTCGAAAATCCGACGAGCAGTGCGAGTAGGAGTATGTTCATGGTCGGGCTCCCGGAGTGAGTGCCGCGAAGAGACACCTGGGTGCATCAGTTCAAGTAAAGTCGAGTTCGGTGGGGTTCGCCAAATCGTCTCGGGGCTCCGAGGGGCGGGAAGGGCAGGCAACAAAAAGCCCGCGCAATGGCGGGCTGTCTGTTTGGGGGGCTGGTTCCATCAGCGGGGCAGAGTGTGCTCCGTGGACCCTGCTCAAGCAACGGTCAGGCGACGAAATGCCAAGGTAGACGGCAAGGTCGATGAGTGGCGCCCGGGCGGTATTCACCCACGCCTGGCGGGTACGGCCTCAAGCTTTCGCAGAGGCTGGATGTCTAACCGATGTGGAGCTACATTTCTCCTTTTGACGACAAGGAATCATCATGCGGATATGGGCAGTGGCGCTTGCAGGCGCGGTGTTGGCCGGATGTTCATTGCCGGCGTCCCTGGTGCCGGGCGAGCCCAATGTCAGCAAGGTGTCGGCCAAGCCACCCAAGGAATACGCCGCTTGTGTGCTGCCGCTCTGGCAGCGGGAGATTCCGAAGACCACCCAGGTCTCGATCTCCAACGGATTCAGGATCAACGCCCCCAGTATCATCACCGCCGATGAAATCCTGGACATCGTCAAGTACAAGGACGGTAGCCGGGTATCGCTCTATCAAGGGCCGCCATGGGCCAAGACCGATGCGCTGCGAAAGGCGGTGCGCGACTGCCTGTAGCTCGCAGGCCTTGCCCGGCGGCAAGGTGAAGGACGTTTGCTGCCGGTCAAGGGTTCTCTTGCGTTTCACAGACGAAGTAATTGCTCTTACGGTTCTTGGCGGTGAGGTCTTTTGTCAGCTTTTTGGCTGCCGCGACACACTGAGCATAGCCATCGGGCTGGGCCCAATGCTCAAGGGGGATCACCTGGCAATCTGTGCGCGATGCGTCCGTGCACAGGTACAGCAGTAAAAACACCGTCATACAGACCCCTGCACGCTCGATATCGCAATCGGTGGCGCAATTCGTGCCTCAAGTCTCCAGTATGTACGTCTCCATGACTTCGGCCAGTTCGCGGCCGATTTCCAGCCCATCAAGGACAGTTCATGATTATCACCACGACCCACTCCATCGAAGGCCGGCAGATTGCGGCGTACCTGGACATCGTCAGCGCGGAGTCCGTGCAGGGCATCAACGTCGTACGGGATATATTCGCCGGGATGCGCGACTTTTTCGGTGGGCGTTCGCAGACGCTGGAACGCGCGTTGAAGGATGCGCGGGCCCAGGCAACGGAAGAACTCAAGGAGCGCGCGCGGAGCGTGCAGGCCGATGCCGTAGTCGGGGTGCACTACGAGATCAGCATTCCTTCCGGCAAGGGCAGTATGTTGATGGTCTTTGTGACGGGGACGGCGGTCAGTCTCAAGTAGACGGGCTGACCGTTCGTCGGGTGTTAAGCTTTTGAAACAGTAGTCTAGTAATGACCGGCTAGTCTCAGAATGCTTGAGGGTCAGTGCTTTTTTAGGCAATCCGTTGCTTGCCGGTATTGACCTGTCTGGAGGAGCAGGGAAATGAGCAATCCTTACATCGAAGATGATGGCGCGGAGTATCCGGTCAATAATTGCGTGCGCTGCGGGCAGACGGATTACGTTTCGGGTTTTGCTGAAACACCGGCAGGATCGGGCAATGCCCGCTCGACAGTGACCAGGAACACGGCAAAGCCGTTTATGCCCAAGGTGGCGGCCCCTGTGCGCAAGCCAGTCGCTAAAGTGTAAGCAGGCCCAGCCAAAGAACGGTTTTCCGTGGGTGGAGGTCGTTGTGTCAAGCGTGTGCCACACTTTGTATCAGGTTTGTCGGACGAGGTTTTTTTTCACGTTTCTTTCACAAGCGCATCCGTAGGCTCAGGTCATCCGTTAAAAGCAATCTTCTCAGCCCGTTCCCCAGCGGGCTTTTTTTTGCCTGCGATAAAACTCTTGGCGTAAATGCTGTCAAACTTGGGCGCTCAGGAAGGAGGGCCGGGTTCCGGAGTGAACAACCCTCTTTCCAGGCATCCCGTTTTTTACTGTTCAGTACACTGTTTGAGGTTTATGTCATGCGTTTAACTCTGCCTGCTCTGGTTATGGGGCTTTTGGTCGCTCAAGGTGCAATGGCCAGTGACGGCACCGCAGCACTGGGTGGCGGTCTTGGCGGCGCGCTGGGTAACGCAGTGGGTCACAAACTGGGCGGTAGCACTGGCGCGGCGATCGGCGCCGGTGTTGCGGGCGCGGCCGGTGGTGCTGCTGGCGCAAGCAAAGGCAGCCGTACCGAAGCCGCCATTGGCGGTGGTATCGGTGCTGCCGGTGGTTCGGTGATCGGCAACAAGCTGGGCGGCAAGTCCGGCTCCACCATCGGTGCAGGCATCGGCGGTGCGGCGGGTAGCGCAGTGGGTAGCAAAATGGCCAAGTAAGGATCACTGATCCTGGCGGCTCGATGTACGAAAACCCGGCGAATGCCGGGTTTTTTTATGACGTCCTACAAGGCATCCCGCACGCCATGGCAGTGATCACCGCTCGTGACTTGCTGGACCACGATCTGAAGGGCGGGGGCGGTAAACAGTTGCTGGATGTAAATCAGGCTCGCTATGCTGCTGAACCCTTTAATCGATGGTGACAAGGGGAATCATGACCATGGCCGTACCTGAGCCGTTCCCGGAATGTTGTGTTGATAACGGATCAGATGCGATGAATGCACCGCTGGATGTGGGCCCGATAAAGGCCGTGATATTCGATATGGATGGTCTGTTGCTCGACACCGAGGGCATTTACACCGAGGTCACGCAGATCATTGCGCAACGCTACGGCCGCACGTTCGACTGGAGCGTCAAGCAAAACATCATCGGCCGTGGTGCGGAGGACCTGGCGCGCTATGTGGTGAAGGCACTGGAGCTGCCGATCAGCGCCGAAGAGTTTCTCGTGATCCGCGAGCCCTTGATGCGCGAGCGTTTTCCACGTGCGCCAGCGATGCCGGGGGCGCGAGAGTTGGTGGAGCACCTGAAGGCCAACAACATTCCAATCGCCGTGGGCACCAGTTCTTCGAGCCAGTCCTTCGCGCAGAAAACCACGCAGCACCGTGACTGGTTTGCACTGTTCGATACCATCGTGACCGCTGACGATCCCGAGGTGGGCGCGGCCAAGCCGGCGCCGGATATTTTCCTGACGGCAGCCCGACGCTTGGGCGTGGCGCCTGAAGACTGTCTGGTCTTCGAGGACTCACCCTTTGGTGTCACCGCCGCGAAAGCCGCAGGGATGACGGCGGTTGCGGTACCGGACGCGGCCATGGCGGACGAAAAATACGCCCATGCCGATCGTATCCTGCGTTCGTTGAAGGCCTTTGAGCCACAGGCTTATGGCCTGCCGGTACAAGAGCCAGCGTGACGGGCAAAGCCTCGACAGCAAAACGCCGGGTGACCTGATAAAGGTGATCCGGCGTTTTGCTTTTGGAGGAACTAGGAGCGTGGGTCAGGCGCCAAACCCACCGTCGATGGTCAGGCTGGCTCCGGTGATGTATCCGGCTTCGGGGCCAACGAGGTAGGCGACAAAGCTGGCGATCTCGGCAGCGGTGCCGTAGCGCCCTACAGCCATCAGCGGAATCAGGCTGTCGGCGAATTCGCCATGGGCCGGGTTCATGTCGGTGTCGACCGGGCCGGGCTGCACATTGTTGATGGTGATCCCCCGTGGGCCCAGGTCGCGGGCCAGGCCTTTGGTCAGGCCGACCAGTGCGGCCTTGCTCATGGCGTAGGGGCCGCCACCGGCGAAGGGCATGCGGTCGGCGTTGGTGCTGCCGATATTGATGATGCGACCCCCTTCGGTCATGTGCCTGGCGGCTTCCTGGGTGGCGATGAACACGCTGCGCACGTTGATGGCCAGGGTCTGGTCGAAGTCTTCGAGCTTGAACTCTTGCAGTGGGGCAATCGCCAGCACACCGGCGTTATTGACCAGGATGTCCAGTCGGCCAAAGGTTTCGGCCGTGGTGTTGACAGCATGGCGGATGGCGTCGGCATCGGCACTGTCGGCCTTGATGGCCAGTGCTTTGCCGCCGCTGGCGGTGATGCTGTCCTGCAGTTCCTGGGCCTTGGCGCTGGAGCTGACGTAGGTGAAGGCGACGGCGGCGCCTTCAGCGGCCAGGCGCTTGACGATAGCGGCACCGATGCCGCGGGAGCCGCCCTGGATCAGAGCAACTTTACCGCTGAGGTGTTGAGTGGTCATGTCGATCTCCAATGTCCCGGGGCGAGCTGCCTCGGTTGATGGCGACCAGTATCGAGGGGCGATTACCTGCTGTGTAGAGGGTAATTGCTATAGTCTGTGTAAACCAAAAGTTTAGAATGATGGCCATGGAAACCTTTAGCAGTATTGAATGTTTCGTGCGCAGCGCCGAGGTCGGCAGCTTTGCCGAGGCCGCGCGGCGCTTGAGCCTGACCCCGGCGGCGGTCGGCAAGAGTGTCGCCAAGCTGGAAGCGCGCCTGGGCGTCCGGCTGTTTCAGCGCAGCACCCGCAGCCTGACACTGACGGAGGCCGGTCAGTTGTTTCTCGGCGAGGTCAGCGCGAGTCTACAGACGATCCAGAATGCGGTGGCCAATCTGGCCAGTGCCGAAGGGCAGCCGGTCGGGACCCTTAAAGTCAGCATGGGCACGGTCTTCGGGCGCCTGTACATCGTGCCGTTGCTGGGTGAGTTCTTGCGGCGTTTCCCGGCGATCAACCCGGATTGGCATTTCGATAATCGCCAGGTCGATTTGATTGGGCAGGGGTTCGACGCCGCGATAGGCGGTGGCTTTGAGCTGCCCCAAGGGGTGGTGGCGCGCAAGCTGACCCCGGCCCATCGCGTGCTGGTGGCCTCTAGGGAGTACCTGGCGCGCCATCCCGAGGTGATCGAACCAGACGATCTCAAGCACCACGACGGCATCCTGATTCGCTCGCCGCAAACCGGTCGCGTGCGCTCCTGGCAACTGACCCATCAAGGCCAGCAGCACAGCCCGTTGGTGCTCAAGGCGCGGATGACCATGAGTGACTCGGAAGCGGCCTGCGCCACGGCGACCCAGGGCCTGGGTATCGCCTTGGTGAGCATGCCGTTTGCGGTGGGTTACCTGGCGGCGGGGACCTTGCAGCGGGTGTTGCCGGACTGGTACGTCGATGACGGCAACATCTCGATCTATTACGCCGAACACAAGCTGCTGCCGGGCAAGACCCGGGTCTTTGTGGATTTCATTATCGAGCAATTTGCCGGGCAGCAGCTGGCGCAGCGCTTCAGTGCGGTGTGAACCGGGCTCGAAACCGAGGTGAGGCGTTTGCGAGCAGGCTCATACCCACAGAGGGCGAGCCTGCTTCTGCGGGAGGAGAGAAGGGTCAGGCTTTTTTGATGATGTTGCCGGCGTGCAGGCCGCACTCTTTCTGGGTGGCTTCTTCCCACCACCAGCGGCCTTCGCGTTCGTGCTGGTTCGGCAGCACTGGGCGAGTGCAGGGCTCGCAGCCAATGCTGATGAAGCCGCGCTCATGCAGGCTGTTGTACGGCAGTTCCAGCATGCGGATGTAACCCCAGACTTCTTCGCTGGTCATTTGCGCCAGCGGGTTGAACTTGTACAGGGTACGTTCCGGTGTCGAGAACGCGCTGTCGATTTCCAGCACCGCCACCTGGCTGCGGGTCCCCGGGCTCTGATCGCGACGCTGGCCCGTGGCCCAGGCGCGAATGGTGGACAGCTTGCGGCGCAGCGGTTCGATCTTGCGGATGCCGCAGCATTCGCCGTGACCGTCCTTGTAGAAACTGAACAGGCCTTTTTCCTTGACGAATGGTTCCAGCCTGGTGTGGTCCGGCGAAACCAGTTCGATCTGGATGTTGTAGTGCTCGCGCACCTGGTCGATGAAGCGATAGGTTTCCGGGTGCAGGCGCCCGGTGTCGAGGCTGAAGACCTTGACGTTCTTGTTGAGCTTCCAGGCCATGTCCACCAGCACCACGTCTTCGGCGCCGCTGAAGGAGATCCACAGGTCGTCCCCGAACTCGGCAAAGGCCAGTTTGAGAATGTCCTGGGGCGATCGGGTGGCATAGGTCGCGGCGAGTTCAGCGACGTCGAACGATGGGCTCATCAAGGCGGTTTCCTACAGGTCGGTGGCGCTAAGCGCTCTCTATAATGGCGATGGTAGCAAAAACCCGGGTCAACGGGTGCGCTCGTCTGCGTTGCGCCCGTCGGTTCGACTCGCTAGAGTTCGGCAGTCCTTTTGCTCGCTCAACTCAATAATCAGTACAAATGGGAGTGTGTTGTGGAAATTGCCTGTCTCGACCTGGAAGGTGTGTTGGTCCCGGAAATCTGGATCGCGTTTGCCGACAAAACCGGGATTGAATCCCTCAGGGCAACCACCCGGGATATTCCCGATTACGATGTCCTGATGAAGCAGCGGCTACGTATTCTCGACGAGCATGGCCTGAAGCTGTCCGACATCCAGGAAGTGATCGGCACCCTCAAGCCGCTGGACGGCGCCATCGAGTTCGTCAACTGGCTGCGTGAGCGCTTCCAGGTGGTGATTCTGTCCGACACCTTCTATGAATTTTCCCAGCCACTGATGCGCCAACTGGGTTTCCCGACCTTGTTGTGCCACCGCCTGGTGACCGATGACACCGGTCGAGTGACCGGCTACCAGTTGCGCCAGAAAGACCCCAAGCGTCAGTCGGTGCTGGCGTTCAAGAGCCTTTATTACCGGGTGATCGCGGCCGGCGACTCGTACAACGACACGACCATGCTGGGTGAGGCGGATGCCGGGATCCTGTTCCATGCCCCCGACAACGTGATTCGAGAATTCCCGCAGTTCCCGGCGGTGCACAGCTTTGCCGAGCTCAAGCAGGAGTTTCTCAAGGCGTCGAACCGCGAGTTGAGCGTGTAAACCCGCTTCTGTGGCGAGGGGGGGCAAGTGCCCTCGTCACAAAAATTCCGGCCTACAGGCCCTGCAAGGTATCGAGCAACACCTTCACCTTGGTGATGGATTCCTGATACTCGGCCTGCCAGTCCGAGTCGGCGACGATACCGCCTCCGCCCCAGCAGCACACCTGGCCGTCCTTGACCAACAGGCTGCGGATGGCGATCGAGCTGTCCATTTCCCCGCGTACGTCCAGATACATCAACGAGCCGCAGTACAGGCCGCGACGGGTCGGCTCCAGCTCGTCGATGATCTGCATGGCGCGGATTTTCGGTGCGCCGGTGATCGAGCCGCCGGGGAAGCTGCCGGCGATCAGGTCCAGGGCGTCTTTGTGGTCGGCCAGTTCGCCGGTGACGCTGCTCACCAGGTGATGGACATTGGGGTAGCTTTCCAGGCTGAACAGTTCCGGGACGCGCACCGAGCCGATGCGGCAGGTACGACCGAGGTCGTTGCGCAGCAGGTCGACAATCATCAGGTTTTCCGCGCGATCCTTGGGGCTGGCCAGCAGCTCGGCGGCGTTGGCTGCGTCTTGCGCGGCATCCTGTCCGCGTGGTCGGGTGCCTTTGATGGGGCGGGTTTCCACATGCCCGGCGCTGACTTTGACGAAGCGCTCGGGCGACAGGCTCAGCACGGCCCCGCCGTCGGGCAGGCTTTGAAAGCCTGAGAACGGCGTCGGACAGGCTGCCCGCAGGGCGCAATATGCCGCCCAGGCATCGCCTTGGCAGGGGGCGCGGAAACGCTGGGCAAAGTTGACCTGATAGCAGTCTCCGGCCTGGATGTAGTGCTGGATGCGCTCGAACGCTTGCCGGTAGTCGTCGGCGCTCAGGTCGGGCTGCATGGCGCCGTCCAGGTTGAACGCGGCGTCGGTCGCTTCAGTGTCCTGGCTGAACAGCTCGATCAGGCGCTGGCGCTCGGTTTCGCTCTGGTCGGGATGACACACCAGCTGGCTGGTGCCGTGCAGGTGGTCGCTGATCAGGGCCCAGTCATACAGGCCGAAGCGTGCATCGGGTAACTGAAGGTCATCCAGGGCGCGGGAGGGCAGGGCTTCGAGGTGACGACCGAAATCGTAGCTCAGGTAACCGATCAGCCCGCCAGCGAATGGCAGTTCGAAGGGGGCCGGCAGGCTGGCTTCACCCAGTCGGGTCAGGGTGTCGCGCAGGCGTTGCAGGAACGCACTGCCGCTTTCGTCCGGTGCCACTGCCAGCGTTGCCAGTGGCCAGGCACTGAGCAGGTCATAACGGCCGCGCTCGGCACTTGGCCGACCGCTGTCGAGCAGCACACTGCCCGGGGCATGGCGGATCGCCGCAAAATAGTGGGCGGGGTTGGCGTGATAGGGCAGCGGGTATACGGAGCAGGTCGACATGGGCGGGGTAGATCAGCCATCGAGGCGGGGTGGCGATTGTAGTCCTCTGCAGGAAATGCCTCTAGAGGATAATCAAGATCGTTCCCACGGGACGCAGTACCTCACGCGAGCATGCCCGCGCAGAGCGTGGGGAACGATCACATCGCGAGCAAGCTCCCGGTCTCGGCTCAACCCTCGACCGGAGGAATATGCCCGAACATCTCCTGGACAAAGCGCACGCGCTCTTCCACGGTTTCGCTGATGCCCTTGGCCTTGAGTTCTTCCAGGCGTGCCTCGACCGCATGGGTGCGCAGTGTCAGCCCGCAGTCGTTGGCAATCTGAATGTTCAGCCCCGGTCGCGCGTTGAGCTCGAGAATCAGCGGGCCTTTCTCCTGGTCCAGCACCATGTCGACACCGATGTAGCCCAGGCCGCACAGTTCATGGCAGCCGGCGGCCAGCTTCATGAAACCGTCCCAGTAGGGCAGTTGCACGCCATCGACCGCGTTGGTGGTGTCCGGGTGCTTGGTGATGATGTTGTTCAGCCAGGTGCCGCGCAGCGTCAGGCCAGTGGCCAGGTCGACACCGACGCCGATGGCGCCCTGGTGCAGGTTGGCCTTGCCGCCGGACTGGCGGGTCGGCAAACGCAGCATGGCCATGACCGGGTAGCCCATCAGTACGATGATGCGAATGTCCGGTACGCCTTCATAGCTGATGCTTTTGAAGATCTGGTCGGGAATCACCCGGTACTCGATCAGTGCGCGGTCGCGGTGACCGCCCAAGGAGTACAGCCCGGTCAGGATGCTGGAAATCTGATGCTCGATTTCCTCATGACTGATGATCTTCCCCGACACGGTGCGATAGCGCCCCTCGAAGCGATCGGCGATCACCAGGATGCCGTCACCGCCGGCACCTTGTGCCGGCTTGATCACGAAATCGCTGCGCTCGCCGATGATCTCGTCGAGCTTTTCGATTTCCTTCTCGGTGGAGATCACGCCGTACAGTTCGGGCACGTGAATGCCGGCCTGGATCGCCCGTTCCTTGGTGATGATCTTGTCATCGACGATCGGGTACAGGCTGCGCTTGTTGTACTTGAGCACGTAGTCGGCGTTACGCCGGTTGATGCCCATGATGCCCCGCGCTTCCAGGGCCTTCCAGGTCTTCCAGAAACCGAACATTACGAATCAGCCTTGAGGAAGGCTTTGAAGCGCACGAGCTCGGTCAGGCGATAGCCGCGATAACGACCCATGGCCAGCATGAAACCCACCAGGATCAGCAGGATCGCCGGGAACGTGAACACGAAGTACACCAGTTCCGGCACGCTCATGATCAGATGCGCCAAGGAGGCGGCGAACAGGGTACCGATCGCGACTTTCATGGCATGGCCACCACCGCGCTCTTCCCAGGTGATCGACAGGCGTTCGATGGTCATGGTCAGAATCACCATCGGGAACAAGGCCACCGACAGCCCGCGCTCCAGGCCCAGCTTGTGGCTGAACAGGCTGATGGCTGCAATCAGCACTACCACGAAGGTCAGCACCACCGACAAGCGCGGCAGCATTTGCAGCTTCAGGTGTTCAAGGTAGGAGCGCAGTGACAGGCCAAGGGCGGTGATCACCGTGAACAGCACGATGCCGAAGCCCAGCTGGGTTTCGCGGAAGGCCAGGGCAATCAGCACCGGGGTAAAGGTGCCAAGGGTCTGCAAGCCGATCAGGTTGCGCAGCACCAGGATCACCAGCACGCCGATCGGGATCATCACCATGATCATGAAGGTCTGCTGGGTTTCCAGGGGCAGGCCGTACAGCGAGTACTCGAGGAAGTTGGCGTCGGTGTTTTCGTCGGTCAGCTTGGCCAGGCGAATGGCGTTCATTTCGCTGTTGTTCAGGCTGAAGGTGACGGTGGCTTTCTTGCCGCCATCGACGGTTATCAGGTTG
Organism: Pseudomonas sp. Irchel s3a18; assembly: GCF_900187535.1. Taxonomy (NCBI): domain Bacteria; kingdom Pseudomonadati; phylum Pseudomonadota; class Gammaproteobacteria; order Pseudomonadales; family Pseudomonadaceae; genus Pseudomonas; species Pseudomonas sp. Irchel s3a18. The sequence goes on from NZ_FYDV01000003.1 coordinate 119,229, forward strand.
TCATCGCCGGTCCACCACAGCAGGCGGTCGGTCGGCAGGCCCTGTTCGCCGGTTTCCGGGTTGAAGTACAGCCAGTCGGTGCCGTTGAAGCTACGCAGCCACAGTTCCGGTGTTTGCGGCTGGTCGGCCACCAGGCGAATGGTGTGGACCTTTTCCACCGGGACGTGGGCGATGGACAGCAGCAGCTCGACGATCTTCGCCTTGTGCGCCGCTGACGGGTCGCCGGCCCAGAGCATCTTGGCGTTGTCGTCGTTGCTGTTGTTGACCCGCTTGATTGCTTCGCTGATGAAGGTCTCGACGTCGGCCGAGTGCTGGCGAATCGGCGCGAGCAGGGCTTCGGCGGCGACTTTTTCCGGGCCTTCGATGGCGATGCTGTCGCGGAAGGTCGGGCCTTTGATCTTGGGCTTTTCAGCGGTGTAGCGCTTGGTCAGCACCAGCCGGTAATAAAGGGTCTGGTTGCCCTTGGCGCGGCGAGCCGACCAGGTGACCTTGCGGTTGCCGTCGACACGGTTGACCGCCACGCCGTAGTTGTTGGAGATGAAGCTTTCATTGAGGCTGACGTAGTCGCGGCTCAGGGGCGGCACGAACATCTGGATCTTGACCGGGTCCTTGGCGCTGGCGACGAACTCGACCTTGGCGTCGATGTTCCACAGGTCGTCGGTGGCGTCTTCGGTCACCGGGATGCCCAGCACGAAAATCTGATAGGCCGTAACTGAAATGCCCAGCACCACCAGGATGGCGATCAGCATTTTCAGATGAAGGGTAAGAGCGCGCATGGGTATTACTCTGCGGTGTGAACGTCGGTGGCGCAGGCGGGTTTGCCAGCAGCGTATTTAAGGCTAGGGTCGACCAGTGCATCAAAGCGTTTCAGTGCTTCGGAGCCGATCAAGAGCGGGTATTGGAATGCACTTCGGTCGGTCAAGTTCACTTCTATGCTGCGCAAAGCCGATCCCATGCAGATATCCAGCTCGATCACCGGGCGCGCCGTGTACTTTTTTCCCTCCTCGGGATCGTAGTCGCCAGCGCGGCGCTTGATCTTGCTGACCCGCGCCAGCGGGCGTTCGATCGGGTGCGAGTGGGCGGCGTCGATGGCCAGGTAGAAGCGTACCCAGGATTCGCCGTTGCGTTTGAAGCGCTTGATGTCGCGGGCACTGAGGGAGGCGGTCTTGGCCCCGGTGTCGAGTTTGGCCGCGACTTCCAGGTCGATGCCTGATAACTGCGCGTACTCGTTCAGGCCGTACACAGTCTTTTCTCCGGCGTGGCCGAGGCCCGGCAGGCAGAACAGACAGAACAAAATAGGGAGGTGCTTGAGTCTCATAAATCCTGGCGCGTTGCTGTCCATTCTTCAGTTCAAGGTGACTGGCATTACTGCGCAAGCGCCCTCGGGTGTCTGTCATAAGAAGATGACAGGCAAATGCGGGCGGCATTCTAGCACGGTGTTTTTCTGGTGCCAGCGCCGGGGACGTCCTTTACTTTAGTTTTACCAACGGCCTTTATTAGACGATTGTCGACAATCTCCAGAATTACTTTGACGAGTGGCGGGATATTGGTTAGTTTTTGTCGCACTGACTTGCAAGGTGTCGACAATATGCTGGATCAACTCGATCCCCCGGTGATTGCCCCGGACGATTCGGAAACCCTTTCCGAGAACGTCTTCCGGCGTATCCAGGCGGCCATTGTCAAAGGCGAGATCGCACCGGGCAGCAAAATCTCCGAGCCTGAGCTGGCGCGTACCTATGGCATCAGCCGCGGACCGCTGCGTGAGGCGATCCACCGCCTGGAAGGCCAGCGCTTGCTGGTTCGCGTCCCCCATGTCGGCGCCAGGGTGGTATCGCTGAGCCATGCCGAACTTCTGGAACTCTACGAAATCCGCGAATCCCTCGAAGGCATGGCCTGTCGCCTGGCGGCCGAGCGCATGAGTCGCGAAGAAATCGACGAGCTGCGCCAGGTGCTGGAAACCCACGAGCGCGACGCTGCGTTTCAGGCAGGCGTCGGCTACTACCAGCAGGAAGGCGATTTCGACTTCCACTATCGAATCATTCAGGGCAGTGGCAACCGCACGCTGACGCAGATGCTGTGCGGCGAGCTGTATCAACTGGTGCGCATGTACCGCATCCAGTTTTCCGCCACCCCCAATCGGCCGCGCCAGGCGTTTGCCGAGCACCACCGGATTCTCGATGCCATCGCCGACCGTGACGGCGAACTGGCCGAGTTGTTGATGCGTCGACACATCGGCGCTTCAAAACGCAACATCGCCCGTCACTATCAGGACGGCGCCCATCAGACAGTCACTCCACGAGGTGAGTCATGAGTTCCAACAAGAGCACACCAGGCCAGCGTTTCCGTGATGCGGTTGCCAGCGAGCAACCGTTGCAAGTGGTCGGCGCGATCAACGCCAACCACGCGCTGCTGGCCAAGCGCGCCGGTTTCAAGGCCATTTACCTGTCCGGTGGCGGCGTCGCCGCCGGTTCCCTCGGTGTACCGGACCTGGGCATTACCGGCCTGGACGACGTACTGACCGACGTGCGCCGTATCACCGACGTCTGCGACCTGCCGCTGTTGGTCGACGTGGACACCGGTTTCGGTTCCTCGGCCTTCAATGTGGCACGTACCGTGAAGTCGATGATCAAGTTCGGCGCTGCGGCAATTCACATCGAGGACCAGGTGGGTGCCAAGCGCTGCGGTCACCGCCCGAACAAGGAAATCGTGACCCTGCAGGAAATGGTCGACCGCATCAAGGCGGCTGTCGATGCGCGTACCGATGACAGCTTCGTGATCATGGCCCGTACCGACGCCCTGGCGGTGGAAGGCCTGGAGTCGGCGCTGGACCGCGCCGCCGCGTGCATCGAGGCCGGTGCCGACATGGTGTTCCCGGAAGCGATCACCGAGCTTGAGATGTACAAGCTGTTCGCCAGCCGCGTGAAAGCGCCGATCCTGGCCAACATCACCGAATTCGGTGCCACGCCGCTGTACACCACCGAACAGCTCAAGGCCGCCGACGTGTCCCTGGTGCTGTACCCGCTGTCGGCCTTCCGCGCCATGAACAAGGCCGCGGAAAACGTTTACACCGCGATCCGCCGCGACGGTACGCAACAGAATGTCATCGACACCATGCAGACGCGCATGGAGCTTTACGATCGCATCGACTACCACACCTTCGAGCAGAAGCTCGATGCGTTGTTTTCCCAGAAGAAGAGCTGAGTCAAGCCCTGTAGGAGCGAGCTTGCTCGCGATGGACGTCAACGATAACGCGGGGCCCCTGATACACCGAGGTGTGCCGTCCACCATCGCGAGCAAGCTCGCTCCTGCAGGGTCGGGTAATCCCGACCAATGTATTTGCCGATTCCCTAACAAATTCAAGATTGGAGAGAGCAATGGCCGAAGCAAAAGTATTGAGTGGCGCCGGGCTACGTGGCCAGGTTGCCGGGCAAACCGCCTTGTCCACCGTGGGCCAGGAAGGTGCAGGCCTGACCTATCGTGGCTATGACGTGCGCGAACTGGCGGCTGAGGCACGCTTCGAAGAAGTGGCCTACCTGCTGCTGTACGGCGATCTGCCGACCGAAGCCCAGCTGGCGGCCTACGTCAGCAAGCTGAGCAAGCTGCGCGACCTGCCGCAAGCGCTGAAAGAAGTGCTCGAGCGGATTCCGGCCGACGCCCACCCGATGGACGTGATGCGCACCGGTTGCTCGTTCCTGGGTAACCTGGAACCCGAGCACAGCTTCAGCGAACAACACGACAAGACCGACCGCCTGCTGGCGGCGTTCCCGGCGATCATGTGCTACTGGTATCGCTTCAGCCACGATGGCAAGCGCATCAACTGCGTGACCGACGAAGCGTCCATCGGCGGCCATTTCCTGCACTTGCTGCATGACAAGAAGCCGAGCGAGTTGCACGTCAAGGTGATGAACGTGTCGCTGATCCTCTACGCGGAGCACGAGTTCAACGCCTCGACCTTCACCGCCCGCGTCTGCGCCTCGACCCTGTCCGACCTGTTTTCCTGCATCACCGCGGCCATCGGTTCGCTGCGCGGCCCGCTGCACGGCGGTGCCAACGAGGCTGCGATGGAAATGATCGAGCGTTTCTCGTCGCCGGAGGAGGCCATCAAGGGCACCCTCGGCATGCTGGAGCGCAAGGACAAGATCATGGGCTTCGGTCACGCGATCTACAAAGACAACGACCCGCGCAATGAAGTGATCAAGGGCTGGTCGAAAAAGCTGGCTGACGAAGTGGGCGACACGGTGTTGTTCCCGGTCTCCGAAGCCATCGACAAGACCATGTGGGAGCAGAAGAAGCTGTTCCCGAACGCTGACTTCTACCATGCCTCGGCGTACCACTTCATGGGCATCCCGACCAAGTTGTTCACGCCGATCTTCGTCTGCTCGCGCCTGACCGGCTGGGCGGCGCATGTGTTCGAACAGCGTGCCAACAACCGCATCATCCGTCCGAGCGCCGAGTACACCGGCGTTGAACAGCGCAAGTTCGTGCCAATCGAACAACGCTGAATGGTGGAGGCTTGACGCGGGGATCTGAGTTCAACGCAGATCCCTGTAGGAGCGAGCAAGCTCGCTCCTACAGGGATGGTGTGAACTTCAAGTCTGGCGCCAGGCCCCACCCTTTGAAACTACCGTGACCCGAGTCCTGACCGATGAACACAGAATTCCGTAAAACGCTGCCCGGCAGCCACCTGGATTACTACGACGTCCGCGCGGCGGTCGAGGCCATCCAGCCCGGCGCCTACGACACCCTGCCGTACACCTCCCGCGTGCTGGCGGAAAACCTGGTACGCCGTTGCGACCCGGCCACGCTCACCGAATCCCTGAAGCAATTCATCGAGCGCAAGCGCGACCTCGACTTCCCCTGGTTCCCGGCCCGCGTGGTGTGCCACGACATCCTCGGCCAGACCGCGCTGGTCGACCTCGCCGGTCTGCGCGATGCCATTGCCCTGCAAGGTGGCGACCCGGCCCAAGTGAACCCTGTGGTACCGACTCAGTTGATCGTCGACCACTCCCTGGCCGTCGAGCGCGGTGGCTTCGACCCGGAGGCGTTCGAGAAGAACCGCGCCATCGAAGACCGTCGCAACGAAGACCGTTTCCACTTCATCAACTGGACCAAGAAGGCGTTCAAGAACGTCGACGTGATCCCGCCGGGCAACGGCATCATGCACCAGATCAACCTGGAGAAAATGTCTCCGGTGATCCAGGTGCGTGACGGCGTGGCATTCCCTGACACCTGCGTCGGCACCGACAGCCACACCCCGCACGTCGATGCCCTGGGTGTGATCGCCATCGGTGTCGGTGGCCTGGAAGCCGAGAGCGTGATGCTCGGTCGCGCATCGTGGATGCGTCTGCCGGAAAGCGTCGGTGTCGAACTGACCGGTAAGCTGCAGCCGGGCATCACCGCCACCGACATGGTGCTGGCGCTGACCGAGTTCCTGCGCAAGCAAAAAGTGGTTGGCGCATGGCTGGAGTTCTTCGGTGAAGGCGCCTCCGCGCTGACCCTCGGCGACCGCGCGACCATCTCCAACATGGCCCCGGAATACGGCGCTACGGCGGCGATGTTCTACATCGACCAGCAGACCATCGACTACCTCAAGCTCACCGGCCGTGAAGACGAGCAGGTGCAACTTGTCGAGCAATACGCCAAGCAGGTCGGCCTGTGGGCTGACAGCCTGAAGGGCGCGCAATACGAGCGCGGCCTGACTTTTGACTTGTCCTCGGTTGTGCGCAACATGGCCGGCCCGAGCAACCCGCACGCCCGTGTCGCGGTTTCGGATCTGGCGGCCAAAGGCATCTGCGGCCAATGGGACGATGTGCCGGGTCAAATGCCGGACGGCGCGGTGATCATTGCCGCCATCACCAGCTGCACCAACACCAGCAACCCGCGCAACGTGATCGCCGCCGGCCTGCTGGCGCGCAACGCCAACAAGCTCGGCCTGACCCGCAAGCCATGGGTCAAGTCGTCCCTGGCTCCAGGCTCGAAAACCGTGGCGCTGTACCTCGATGAGGCCGGTTTGACCGATGAGCTGGAGCAGCTCGGTTTCGGCGTCGTGGCCTTCGCCTGCACCACCTGCAACGGCATGTCCGGCGCACTGGACCCGGTGATCCAGCAAGAAATCATCGACCGCGATCTGTACGCCACTGCCGTGTTGTCCGGCAACCGTAACTTCGACGGCCGGATTCACCCTTACGCCAAGCAAGCGTTCCTTGCTTCGCCGCCACTGGTGGTCGCCTACGCCATCGCCGGGACCATCCGTTTCGACATCGAAAAAGACGTGCTGGGCGTGGTTGACGGCAAGGAAATCCGCCTGAAGGACATCTGGCCGAGCGACGAAGAAATCGACGCAGTGGTGAAAGCTTCGGTCAAGCCGGAGCAGTTCCGCCAGGTGTACATTCCGATGTTCGCCATCCACGAAGACACCGGCCCGAAAGTCGCGCCGCTGTACGACTGGCGCGAAATGAGCACCTACATCCGTCGTCCGCCGTATTGGGAAGGCGCGCTGGCCGGGGCACGTCCGCTCAAGGGCATGCGCCCTCTGGCAGTACTGCCGGACAACATCACCACCGATCACTTGTCGCCTTCCAACGCCATCATGCTCGACAGCGCCGCCGGCGAGTACCTGGCGAAAATGGGCCTGCCGGAAGAGGACTTCAACTCCTACGCCACCCACCGCGGTGACCACCTGACCGCGCAGCGCGCGACCTTCGCCAACCCGAAACTGTTCAACGAAATGGTTCAGGAAAACGGCAAGGTCAAGCAGGGCTCGCTGGCCCGTGTCGAGCCGGAAGGCCAGGTCATGCGCATGTGGGAAGCGATCGAGACCTACATGGATCGCAAGCAGCCGCTGATCATCATCGCTGGCGCCGACTATGGCCAGGGTTCGTCCCGTGACTGGGCAGCGAAAGGCGTGCGCCTGGCGGGTGTGGAAGCGATTGCCGCCGAAGGTTTCGAACGCATTCACCGCACCAACCTGGTGGGCATGGGCGTGTTGCCGCTGGAGTTCAAGCCGGGCACCGACCGCAAGACCCTGGGCATCGACGGCACTGAAACCTACGACGTCATCGGCGAGCGCACGCCGCGCGCCACCCTGACGCTGGTCATCACTCGCAAGAATGGTGAGCAGGTCCAGGTACCGGTGACCTGCCGTCTCGACACCGCTGAAGAAGTCTCGATCTACGAAGCCGGCGGCGTGTTGCAGCGCTTCGCACAGGACTTCCTCGAATCGGCTGTTGCCGTCTAACGCGACCTGCGGGGGCAGGGCGCCGACGCCCTGTCCCGGCACACAAGGAATACTATGGCTCACGTACCTCAGATAAAGATTCCCGCGACCTACATGCGTGGCGGTACCAGTAAAGGCGTGTTCTTCAGCCTGCAGGATTTGCCTGAATCGGCGCAGGTGCCGGGCGCGTCCCGCGATGCCTTGCTGCTGCGCGTGATTGGCAGTCCCGACCCTTACGAAAAACAGATCGACGGCATGGGCGCGGCGACCTCCAGCACCAGCAAGACGGTGATCGTGTCCAAGAGCCTCAAGGCCGATCACGACGTCGATTACCTGTTTGGCCAGGTGTCCATCGACAAGCCTTTTGTCGACTGGAGTGGCAACTGCGGCAACCTCTCGGCGGCCGTCGGTTCGTTCGCCATCAGCAGCGGTCTGGTCGATGCTGGTCGCGTGCCGGACAACGGCGTGGCCGTGGTGCGAATCTGGCAGGCCAACATTGGCAAGACCATCATCGCCCATGTACCCGTCACCGACGGTGCGGTGCAGGAGACCGGTGATTTCGAGCTCGATGGCGTGACCTTTCCCGCCGCTGAAGTGCAGTTGGAGTTCATCAGTCCGGCGGCCGAGGAAGAGGGCGCGGGCGGCTCGATGTTCCCGACCGGCAACCTGGTGGATGACCTGGAGGTGCCTGGCGTCGGTACCTTCAAGGCCACCATGATCAATGCCGGTATCCCGACCATCTTCGTCAATGCGCAGGATATCGGTTACACCGGTGCCGAGTTGCAGGGCGACATCAACAGCGACCCGAAAGCGCTGGCCATGTTCGAAACCATTCGTGCCTACGGCGCATTGCGCATGGGCCTGATCTCGAACCTGGACGAAGCGGCCAAGCGTCAACACACCCCCAAGGTGGCGTTCGTTGCGCCGGCTGCCGGCTACGTTTCTTCCAGTGGCAAGGCGGTCGCGGCACAGGACATCGACCTGTTGGTGCGTGCGCTGTCCATGGGCAAGTTGCACCACGCGATGATGGGCACCGCAGCCGTGGCCATCGGTACGGCCGCGGCCATCAACGGCACGCTGGTAAACCTGGCGGCCGGTGGTGTTGATCGCAATGCCGTGCGTTTCGGGCACCCGTCGGGCACCTTGCGCGTCGGCGCCGAAGCCCGTCAGGTTGACGGCGAATGGACCGTGACCAAGGCCATCATGAGCCGCAGCGCGCGGGTGTTGATGGAAGGGTTTGTACGGGTGCCGGGCGACTCTTTCTGAACCAGGCAACAAACCCCTGTGGGAGCGTAATGCTGTTCAGTTAAGCGAACGCCGACCTTTTGTAGGAGCGAGCGGGCTCGCGATGGACGTTAACGATAACGCGTGTTTTCTGATTAAACGCGCTGCTCTTGAGTTCATCGCGAGCCTGCTCGCTCCTACACTTGGATCACATTCCAAAATAAGAACGTAGTTGCCGACTGAGATTTATCTGAACCGAGGTCCCATCAACGAACCACTTGCCGAGTGAATCGAACATGAGCGCCAACGTTGACCTGAACACCCGCCCTGACTACGACAAGGTCCTGCAGGACATTGCCGACTATGTACTGGGTTTCCAGATCGAGTCCCAAGAGGCTTTGGACACGGCTCGCAATTGTCTGATGGACACCTTGGGCTGCGGCCTGTTGGCCCTGCGCTTTCCCGAATGCACCAAGCACCTGGGCCCTGTCGTCGAAGGCACCGTCGTGCCCTGTGGCGCGCGTGTTCCCGGTACGAGTTACCGCCTGGATCCAGTCAAGGCTGCCTGGGACATCGGCTGCATCGTACGCTGGCTCGACTACAACGACACCTGGCTGGCCGCTGAGTGGGGCCATCCCTCGGACAATCTGGGGGCGATTCTGGCGATCAGCGATCACCTGTCGCAAAAACGCGTCGCCAATGGCGAGGCGCCGTTGACCATGCGGGCGGTGCTGGACGCAATGATCATGGCCCATGAGATTCAAGGCGTGATTGCACTGGAGAACTCCTTCAATCGGGTCGGTCTCGATCATGTGCTGCTGGTCAAAGTCGCGTCTACCGCCGTGGCGGCCAAACTCATGGGCGCTAACCGCGAGCAACTGTTGTCAGCGTTGTCCCACGCCTTTGTCGATGGCCAGGCGTTGCGCACTTACCGTCATGCGCCGAATGCCGGCTCGCGCAAGTCCTGGGCGGCGGGCGATGCGTCCAGTCGAGGCGTGCGCCTGGCGGATATCGCACTGCGTGGCGAAATGGGCATCCCGGGTGTGCTGACCGCACCGCAGTGGGGTTTCTACGATGTGCTGTTCAGCCACACCAACAAGGACCTGGCGCTCAAGTCCGAAGACAAGCGGGCCTTGAGCTTCTCGCAGCCGTACGGCATCTACGTCATGGAAAACGTGCTGTTCAAGATCAGTTTTCCGGCCGAATTCCACGCGCAAACCGCCTGCGAGGCCGCGGTGACGTTGCATCCGCAGGTGCGCAATCGTCTGCATGAAATCGACAAGATCGTCATCACCACTCACGAGTCGGCGATCCGCATCATTTCCAAGGTTGGTCCGCTGGCCAATGCCGCTGACCGTGACCACTGCATCCAATACATGACCGCCGTCCCTCTGGCCTTCGGCAACCTGGTGGCGGAGCAGTACGAAGACGCCTTTCATGCAGCGCACCCGATCATCGATGTGTTGCGCGAGAAGATGGAGATTATCGAAGAGCCGCGCTACACCCGCGAGTACCTGGAGGCCGACAAGCGTTCCATCGCCAATGCACTACAGGTGTTCTTCAAGGACGGTTCAAGCACGGAGCAGGTGGTGGTCGAGTACCCGATCGGACATCGTCGCCGTCGTGCCGAGGGTATTCCGCTGCTGGAAGACAAATTCAAGGCCAACCTGGCCACCCGGTTCACCGCCCAGCGTTCGGCGCAGATTCTTGCCCTGTGCAAGGATCAGGCTGCACTCGAAGCGACACCGGTCAACCGTTTCATGGACTTGTTCGTGATTTAAATGCAGCGTCAAGCTTAAAGCTGCAAGTCAAGGCCGGAGCGCCATAGAGCTTGCCGCTTGAAGCTTGTGGCTTGCAGCAGCCCCTATTATTTGAAGCGCCGCTCCACGCCTCTTTCCACCAGGATCTTCGCGGAAATCTCTTCCACGGAGAAGTGGGTGGAGTTGATGTGCGGGATGTTCTCGCGGCGGAACAGGTTTTCCACCTCGCGCACCTCGAACTCGCACTGGGCGTAGCTCGAATAGCGGCTGTTGGGCTTGCGCTCGTTGCGGATCGCGGTGAGGCGGTCCGGGTCGATGGTCAGGCCGAACAGCTTGTGCTGGTGGGCGCGCAGGGCATTGGGCAGTTGCAGGCGCTCCATGTCGTCTTCGGTCAGCGGGTAGTTGGCCGCGCGGATACCGAATTGCATGGCCATGTACAGGCAGGTGGGGGTTTTGCCGCAACGCGACACGCCCACCAGGATCAGGTCGGCCTTGTCGTAGTAGTGGGTACGGGCGCCGTCGTCGTTGTCCAGGGCGAAGTTCACCGCCTCGATACGCTCCATGTAATTGGAGTTGTGGCCAATGGAATGGGACTTGCCGACCGAGTACGAGGAGTGCTCGCTCAATTCCTGCTCCAGCGGGGCGAGGAAGGTCGAAAAAATATCAATCATGAAACCATTGGAGGTGGCGAGAATCTCACGTATGTCCTGATTGACGATTGTGTCGAAGATGATCGGGCGAAAGCCGTCCTTTTCGGCGGCTGCGTTGATTTGTTGTACCATGGCCCGCGCTTTGTCGGCGTTGTCGATGTACGGACGAATGACTTTGCTGAAGGTTATGTTTTCGAACTGCGCCAACAGGCTTTGACCCAGAGTTTCGGACGTAATGCCCGTGCCATCGGAGATAAAGAAAGCAGATCGTTTCATTTGCGCCTTGGGCCTTAAGCTGGTGACGAATCTTGGATATGATAGGCGCGATTTGTCGGCCTGGATTGGCTGGCATTCTCACTTATTTTCCAGGTCCAGGCCATATTGCTGGCAAATGCTCATGAAGAGCGGCCAGTGCCCTGAGCTTTTCCAACACAGTTAGTGGAGAGATCACCTTGGTAGAGTACGTAGTTTCCCTCGATAAGCTCGGCGTCCATGATGTGGAGCATGTGGGGGGCAAGAACGCATCCCTGGGCGAGATGATCAGTAACCTTGCAGGTGCCGGTGTATCGGTCCCGGGTGGCTTCGCCACGACAGCTCAGGCTTATCGTGATTTTCTCGAATTAAGTGGTTTGAACGACCAGATCCACGCCGCGCTCGATGCGCTGGACGTCGATGACGTCAACGCCCTGGCCAAGACCGGCGCGCAAATCCGTCAATGGATCATGGAAGCCGAGTTCCCGGAGCGTCTCAACGCCGAGATCCGCACCGCGTTCGCCAGCCTGTCGGCCGGTAACCCGGACATGGCGGTTGCCGTGCGTTCTTCGGCCACCGCCGAAGACTTGCCGGACGCGTCCTTCGCCGGTCAGCAGGAAACCTTCCTGAACATCCGCGGTGTCGAGAACGTCATCCGCGCCGCCAAGGAAGTGTTCGCCTCCTTGTTCAACGACCGCGCCATTTCCTACCGCGTGCACCAGGGCTTCGACCACAAGCTGGTGGCCTTGTCTGCCGGTGTGCAGCGCATGGTGCGCTCGGAAACCGGCACTGCCGGCGTGATGTTCACCCTCGACACCGAATCGGGTTTCCGCGACGTGGTGTTCATCACCGGCGCCTACGGCCTGGGCGAAACCGTCGTACAAGGCGCGGTGAACCCGGACGAATTCTACGTTCACAAGCACACGCTGGCAGCCGGTCGCCCGGCCATTTTGCGCCGCAATCTGGGCAGCAAAGCCATCAAGATGATCTACGGCGAAGTGGCCACGGCCGGCAAGTCGGTCAAGACCATCGATGTCGACAAGGCCGATCGTGCACGTTTCTGCCTCAGCGACGCCGAAGTCAGCGAGCTGGCCAAGCAGGCGATGATCATCGAGCAGCACTACAAGTGCCCGATGGACATCGAATGGGCCAAGGACGGTGACGACGGTAAGCTGTACATCGTTCAGGCCCGCCCTGAAACCGTGAAGAGCCGCAGCCAGGCCAACGTCATGGAACGTTACCTGTTGAAGGAAACCGGCACCGTGCTGGTGGAAGGTCGCGCTATCGGCCAGCGTATCGGCGCCGGCAAGGTCCGCATCATCAAGGACGTTTCCGAGATGGACAAAGTCCAGCCGGGCGACGTGCTGGTGTCCGACATGACCGACCCGGACTGGGAACCGGTGATGAAGCGTGCCAGTGCCATCGTGACCAACCGCGGCGGCCGTACCTGCCATGCGGCGATCATTGCCCGTGAGCTGGGTATTCCGGCCGTAGTCGGTTGCGGTAACGCCACCCAGCTGTTGAAAGACGGTCAGGGCGTGACCGTTTCCTGCGCCGAAGGCGACACCGGTTTCATCTTCGAAGGCGAACTGGGCTTCGATGTGAAGAAAAACTCCGTCGACGCCATGCCGGACCTGCCGTTCAAGATCATGATGAACGTCGGCAACCCGGATCGCGCATTCGACTTCGCGCAGCTGCCGAACGCCGGCGTGGGCCTGGCCCGCCTGGAGTTCATCATCAACCGCATGATCGGCGTGCACCCCAAGGCGTTGCTGAACTACGACGGCCTGCCGTCAGAGATCAAGGACAGCGTCGACAAGCGCATCGCCGGCTACGATGATCCAGTCGGTTTCTACGTCGAGAAGCTGGTCGAGGGCATCAGCACCCTGGCCGCTGCGTTCTGGCCGAAGAAGGTCATCGTGCGTCTGTCGGACTTCAAGTCCAACGAATACGCCAACCTGATCGGCGGCAAGCTGTACGAGCCGGAAGAAGAGAACCCGATGCTGGGCTTCCGTGGCGCTTCGCGTTACATCAGCGAATCATTCCGCGACTGCTTCGAGCTCGAATGCCGTGCCCTCAAGCGCGTGCGCAACGAGATGGGCTTGACCAACGTCGAAATCATGGTGCCGTTCGTGCGGACCTTGGGCGAAGCCAGCCAGGTGGTTGACCTGTTGGCTGAAAACGGCCTGGCACGCGGCGACAACGGTCTGCGCGTCATCATGATGTGCGAACTGCCGTCCAACGCGATCCTGGCTGAAGAGTTCCTCGAATTCTTCGACGGTTTCTCCATCGGTTCCAACGACCTGACCCAACTGACCCTGGGCCTGGACCGTGACTCCGGCATCATCGCGCACCTGTTCGACGAGCGTAATCCTGCGGTCAAGAAGCTGTTGGCCAATGCGATTGCCGCCTGCAACAAGGCCGGCAAATACATCGGTATTTGCGGTCAGGGCCCTTCCGACCACCCTGATCTGGCCAAGTGGCTGATGGAGCAGGGCATCGAAAGCGTTTCGTTGAACCCCGATTCCGTTCTGGAAACCTGGTTCTTCCTGGCCGAAGGCCAAGCTTCGGCTTGATGGTGTGAACAGGTCGCTCACTGTAGGAGCGAGCTTGCTCGCGATGGTCGTTAACGATAACGCGCGTTTGCTGGATAAACGCGTTGTTCCGGCTTCCATCGCGAGCAAGCTCGCTCCTACATAAGCGGCCTGTTTTGAGATTCAAGTAGGGCGGGCTCCTCCGGATGCCGCCCTTTTTTGTGCAAGAACATTATGCAAAGCAGCAGCAACCTGTTTCCTGTCGCCTTGATCAGCGCCGAGCGTCGCGGCGATCTGAGCGAGGACGTCTATCGCCTGAAGCCGGGCAACAGCCCGGACGGCACCGTTGAGCTGGCCGTTACCCGCCTGGGCATGGCTGATGAACCCGCCGTGCGCGGTGTTCCGGTCATCTTGCTGCACGGCAGCTTTTCCAACCGGCGTTTCTGGTTTTCACCCAAGGGCCTTGGGTTGGGCGCCTATCTGGCGCGCGCCGGTTTTGATGTGTGGATCCCGGAAATGCGCGGCCACGGCTTGTCGCAGCGCAATCAGCAGTACCGCAAGAATCGGGTGGCCGACTATGCCCGTTACGACCTGCCGGCGATTGCCGCGTTCGTCCGCGAGCAGAGTGGGCAAGTGCCGCACTGGATCGGCCATTCACTGGGGGGCATCACGCTGGCAGCCGCCTTGGGCGGTCAGTACCTGGGCGAGCCTGCGGTTGCCTCCGCGGCCTTTTTCGGTACCCAGGTCAGCCGTACCTACTGGCCGTTGAAGATACCGCCGGTGGAGTGGAGTGGGCGCTTCATTCTCAAGCGTTTCGCCCAACTGTCGGGTTCTCGTCTCAAGCGTGGGCCGGAGGACGAGCCGATTGGCCTGGCCCTGGAGGGCATGCGCTGGTATGGCCTGTTCGGGCGCTTCGGTGACGCCGACAAAGACTGGTGGGCAGGGTTGTCCGAGGTTCAGGTGCCGGTGCTGGCCGTCAGTGCCAGCAGCGATCATCAGGATCCGGACTGGGCCTGCCGCAAGTTGTTCGAGCAGATTGGCTCACCGCACAAGCAGTTCATCTGCCTGGGGCGGGAGCAGGGCTTTGCGGACAATTTCGGGCATGTCGAGATGCTGGTCAGCAAGGCCGCGCAGGCCGAGGTCTGGCCGCTGGTACGGCGCTGGCTGACGGATCAGCAGGCGCCCTTGCTGGCACAAGGGCCGGATCTGGCCGCGGCGATCTGAAGCAGACGCTCTAACAAGGGCGTTTCGTTCTTATTCGCGAACGGCTAAGATATGACGAATTGAGCTGTTCTGGTCACAAACGGTTGCTGAGACAAGCTTATGTTCGTGCCACTTGAGCGTCTGATTAATCTCAATGAGGGGTATCGGCGCACATTTCAGGTCGATGGGCGTAGCCTGCTGTTGCTGGTCGTGGATAATCAGCCATTGTTGCTGGTGGACAGCTGCCCGCACAAAGGCGCGCCATTGAACACCGCAACGCTGGCGGGTAATGTCTTGCGCTGTCAGCGGCATGGTGTCGAGTTTCAGTTGCCCGATGGATTGCCCCTGCAGGCCTCATGCCCCGGCTTGAGCATGCTGAAGGTGGCGTACGAGGGAGATCGTATCGGCATCGATGTATAAACATCCCGTGCCGATGCTCGTTTCAAGTACGGTAACCTTGGGGTTTTCGACAGCCCACAATCGTGTTCTTTCTCTTGCAGGAGTTTCTCGATGGACCATTACCTCACTCCCGACCTGTGCGATGCCTACCCGGAACTGGTGCAGGTGCTGGAGCCGATGTTCAGCAACTTTGGCGGCCGTGATTCCTTCGGTGGTGAAATCGTCACCATCAAATGCTTCGAGGACAACTCGCGGGTCAAGGAGCAGGTTGAGCTCAAAGGCAACGGCAAGGTGCTGGTGGTCGATGGCGGTGGTTCACTGCGCCGTGCGTTGCTGGGCGACATGCTGGCCGAGAAAGCGGCGAAGAACGGTTGGGAAGGGCTGGTGATCTACGGCTGCATTCGCGACGTCGACGTCCTCGCACAAACCGATCTGGGCGTGCAGGCGCTGGCCAGCCACCCGATGAAGACCGACAGGCGCGGCGTTGGCGACCTCAACGTGGCGGTCACGTTCGCTGGGGTGACCTTTCATCCCGGGCACTACATTTATGCGGACAACAATGGCGTGATCATCTCGCCAAGTCCGTTGAAAATGCCAGAATAAGCGCCGAAAAAAACGCCAGGGGTGAGGATGTTCGAGGAAGATAACGCGCAATGGGGGCTGGTGCATGCCCTTGTACTCGATGGAAAAGGCGGTGCGCGTTCGATTGCCCGGACTGAACTGGATGACCTGCAGCTGCAACCCCATGAAAGCCTTTGGCTGCACTGGGATCGCAGTCACCCGCAAACCCGCACCTGGTTGCGCCAATCCAGTGGCCTGAGCGAGTTCAGCTGCGACTTGCTGCTCGAGGAAAACACCCGGCCGCGCCTGCTGGCGCTGCCGGACTCGGAGCTGTTGCTGTTCTTGCGCGGGGTCAACCTAAACCCCGGAGCCGTGCCGGAAGACATGGTCTCGGTACGGATTTTTGCCTCTGCCCAGCGGGTCATCTCCCTGCGTTTACGCCCCCTGCGAGCCACCGAGGAGTTACTGGCACGGCTGGAGGAGGGCAAGGGGCCGAAGACCGCTTCCGAACTGATCCTCTATCTGGCCCAGTACCTTACCAACAAGGTGCAGGATCTGGTGGGCGATCTCTCGGAAGTCGTCGATACCGAAGAAGAAAAACTGGATGCCGACGAACGGTATGCTCCCGAGCATGACTCGATCTTGCAGATCCGTCGGCGAGCGGCTGGGTTGAAGCGTTTCCTGGCGCCCCAGCGAGATATTTTCGGCCAGCTGACGCGGATCAAGCTGCCGTGGTTCGTCGAGGACGACGGCGATTACTGGAACGAATTGAACAACAGCCTGACGCGCTACCTCGAGGAACTGGAATTGACCCGCGAGCGCGTGGGCCTGGTGCTGGAGGCCGAAGACCGGCGTCTGAGCATCAAGATGAGCCGCACGATGTACCGCTTCGGCATCATCACCGGGATCTTTTTGCCGATGAGTTTTCTGACGGGGTTGCTGGGCATCAACGTCGGGGGTATTCCCTTCGCCGAAAGCGCCTATGGCTTTTTGATTGCCTGCCTGACCATGGTGTTGGTGGCGCTGGGTCAATGGTGGCTGTTTCGACGTTTGCGCTGGGTGTGAAGGAAGTTCATGTGACCCGAAGAATCTCGATCGCGTCTTTCACAGATATCACGAGAGGTGCGTATGCACGATCCGTTTGAACAGTCTTTGCGTGACATGCTCAAGGCTTCACCGTCCACTCGCGACGATGACGCATGCCTTGGCCGTGTGCTGAAAACCGCCAACCGCCAGGTCGGTGCCGGTGATCTGTTCAGCTTGCTGGGCCGCTGGCTGCCGGCGCTGATGATCGCCCTGAATAACGGATCGGCCCATGTCTCGCCGGTTTCCCGTCGTAAACCTACCGTTCGCACTGCTGATAAGGCTGATTGAATATGGAACTTGATCTCTGGACTCAGAGCCTCGTCACGGCAATGACTGCGTTGTGGACCAAGGTAGCGAACTTCATTCCGAACCTGTTTGGCGCACTGGTCGTGCTGCTGCTGGGGTTTGTCGTGGCCAAGCTGCTCGACACCCTGCTCTCGAAATTGCTCGCGAAACTGGGCCTGGATCGCCTGATGGGCGGTACCGGCTTGACCAAGCTGTTGTCCCGCGCAGGGCTTCAGGTACCGATCTCGACCCTGATCGGAAAGATCGTCTATTGGTTCGTTTTACTTATTTTTCTGGTTTCTGCAGCAGAATCCCTTGGCTTGGAGAGAGTTTCGGCTACGCTCGATATGCTGGCGCTTTATTTACCGAAAGTGTTCGGTGCCGCGCTGGTGTTGCTGGTGGGTGTATTGCTGGCGCAACTGGCCAACGGGCTGGTGCGCGGCGCCGCTGAAGGAGTGGGTCTGGATTATGCGTCGGGTCTGGGGCGGATCGCCCAAGGCCTGGTGATCATCATCAGTATTTCGGTTGCGATCAGCCAGTTGGAGGTCAAAACCGACCTGCTGAACCACGTGATTGTGATCGTTTTGATAACCGTTGGTCTGGCTGTTGCCTTGGCCATGGGGTTGGGAAGCCGGGAAATTGCCGGTCAGATTCTTGCGGGAATCTATGTGCGTGAGCTGTATCAGGTTGGGCAACAAGTGCGTGTTGGAGAGGTCGAAGGCCAGATCGAGGAGATCGGCACGGTTAAAACTACATTGCTGACCGACGAGGGTGAGCTAGTCTCTCTCTCCAATCGGATTCTCCTGGAGCAGCATGTTAGTAGCCGCTAACCCGGCAAACCCTGCTAATGTATCCCGCCGCAAAATGCCCGAGACCTTGGGCAGCGGTGGACATTGACCTGACTGTCGGCCCGACTTGTTTTGAATAAAGCCCAAACGCTATCCACGCGCTACGACCCCCGCGAGCTCTCTGATGAGGAGTTGGTCGCGCGCTCGCACACCGAGCTGTTTCACGTAACGCGCGCCTACGAAGAGCTGATGCGGCGTTACCAGAGAACATTATTTAACGTCTGTGCACGATATCTTGGGAACGATCGCGATGCAGATGATGTCTGTCAGGAGGTGATGCTCAAGGTGCTGTATGGTTTGAAGAACTTCGAGGGCAAATCGAAGTTCAAGACATGGCTATATAGCATCACGTACAACGAGTGCATCACGCAGTATCGTAAGGAACGGCGAAAGCGTCGCTTGATGGATGCTTTGAGTCTGGACCCCCTCGAGGAAGCGTCGGAAGAAAAGGCGCCGAAACCTGAGGAAAAGGGTGGACTTGATCGCTGGCTGGTGTATGTAAATCCGATCGACCGGGAAATTCTGGTGCTACGATTTGTCGCAGAGCTGGAGTTTCAGGAGATCGCAGATATCATGCACATGGGTTTGAGCGCGACGAAAATGCGGTACAAGCGTGCTCTTGATAAATTGCGTGAGAAATTTGCAGGCGTTGCCGAAACATAGGTTCGGCGCAAATATCTCTTACGTGTAGGCAAGTTCTGATAGACTTGTCGCCGAGTTGTCCCCCGGTTTGCGGGACTGCTTTACAATCACCAGATGGGGATTTAACGGATGAAACTGAAAAACACCTTGGGCTTGGCCATTGGTACTCTTATTGCCGCTACTTCTTTCGGCGTTCTGGCACAAGGCCAAGGCGCAGTTGAAGGCGAGCTGTTCTACAAGAAGCAGTACAACGATAGCGTCAAGAACATCGAAGACGGCTACAACCCAGGCGCTCGCATTGGTTACTTCCTGACCGACGATGTGTCGATCGATCTGAACTACGATCAAACCCACCACACCCGTTCGAACGGCGATACTGGCAACCAGAAGATCAAAGGTGACACCGGTTCCCTGCTGGGTACCTACCACTTCGGTCAGGCTGGCGTTGATTCGCTGCGTCCATACGTTTCGGGCGGTTTCGGCCACCAGAGCCGTACCAGCGTAAAAGCTGACGGCCACAGCGGTCGCGATCAGTCGACCCTGGCTATCGTTGGTACCGGTGTTAAGTACTACTTCACCGACAATCTGTTCGCTCGTGCCGGCGTTGAAGCTGACTACGCAATGGACAACGGCAAGTGGGACTACTCCGCCCTGGTTGGTCTGGGTGTGAACTTCGGCGGCAACGCTGGCGCCGCTCCAGTCGTAGCTCCAGTTGTAGCTCCAGAACCAGAGCCAGAAGCTCCGGTTGCTGAAACCGTACGTGTTGAGCTGGACGTCAAGTTCGACTTCGACAAAGCTACTGTTAAACCAGGCAGCCTGACCGACGTCGCCAACCTGGCTGACTTCATGAAGCAGTACCCACAGACCACCACCGTGGTTGAAGGTCACACTGACTCCGTAGGTCCAGACGCTTACAACCAGAAGCTGTCCCAGCGTCGTGCTGACGCTGTCAAGCAAGTTCTGGTTCAAGACGGCGTTGAAGCTAGCCGTGTTAGCTCCGTTGGTTACGGCGAATCCCGCCCAGTTGCTGACAACAGCACTGCAGAAGGCCGCGCTGTTAACCGTCGTGTAGAAGCACAGGTTGAAGCTCAAGCTAAGTAATTAGCTTCGCAGCCTCGAAAAGCCCGGCTTAGGCCGGGCTTTTCTTTGCCTGCGATTTTCTGGATGTCGACGATTACCGCGCTGCGCTCGACGGCCAGTCTGAAGGCAGCTCGCGTTCAAGCGCTGCACATGCTGCCACTGCACCGATGACCAGGATAGCCGGGCTTTTCAGTTGGAAGCTGTAGGCGTCTTCCTGCATTTGTGTGAGATTGCTACGGCACTCTCGCTGGTGTGGCAGTGAAGCGTTTTCAATCATCGCCACCGGGGTGTCCGCACCCATGCCACCTGCCAGCAATTGCTCGCGAATGTCGCCGAGCTTTGCCACGCCCATATAGATCACCAGCGTTGTGCCACCCTGGGCCAGCGCACGCCAGTTGAGCTCACTGTCGTCCTGTGTATGGGCTGTCACCAGCGTGACCCCGCGTGCGACCCCTCGCAGTGTCAGCGAAATATCGCATTGCGTGGCGCCGGCCAGGCCCGCCGTAATGCCGTTGACCAGTTCCACGTCCACCTCGCGCTCGCGCAGCCACTGGGCTTCCTCACCGCCGCGACCGAAAATGCAGGGGTCACCGCCCTTCAGGCGCACCACGCATTGGCCTTGTCGGGCGTAGCGCAGCATCAGGCGATGGATGAACGCCTGCGGGGTAGAGCGGCAGCCGCCGCGCTTGCCGACGGCAATGATTCGCGCCTTGGGGCAGTGCACCAGTACCGCTTCGTTGACCAGGTCGTCGATCAATACCACATCGGCTTCGCTCAGGGCCCGAACGGCTTTGAGGGTCAGCAATTCCGGGTCGCCGGGACCTGCGCCTACCAACCAGACTTTTGCGCTCATGTTCTGTTCCTCACGAGGTGATTGCGACGGGCTGCACAGTGGCCGCCAGCAGACGCTTGATTTCCGGGACACACGAGCCGCATTGCGTGCCGCAACCCAGTTGTTGTTTCAGGCCTTGAAGATCCAGCCCTCGACGAATGCCTGCGCACACGGCGCCCAGGCTGACGTTTTTGCAGTTGCACAGGGTTTTTTGCGTACTTGATCCAGCGCTCGCGGCACCGGGTAGAGTACTTAACGGTGCCAGCAGCCAGCGCCGCAGGTGCTCGTCGATACGCCCCTCCAGCCAGAGGTTGTGCAACCAATGCCGGGCAAGGGTTTCTCCGGCGAGGCGGATGGCGGTAATACGGCCTTGTTCGATGCGCACCCGTTTGCCAATGGAGCGCCCGGGGTCGTCATACGTCAGGACCGGGCCGTCGACCAGGCCCAGCCGTTGATCGAGCTTGTCCAGCCATTGCGGATCCGGTGCCTGGGCATGGGCGACACGTATCAGCAGCGCTGGGCGCTCACGTCCGGTGAGGCTGAGGCTAACGTAGGCAAAATCCTCACAGAGCGGTCGCAGGTTCTCGAAATGCTGCTGAACATTACCCTCAACCAGAGCGAACAGGCTCCATGGCAAGTGCGCGGGTTCGATACGCACGCCGCTGTGCTTGAGTTCGGGTTGCTTGGACAGCGGGTCGAATGCCGATTGGGTGAGGCTGTTGACGCCGCCCTTGAGAAAGCGGTCGCCCCAATGCATGGGTAAAAAGGCCTGGCCGGGGCGTACGCTGTCATCGCCGACGACCGATACGATCACATTGCCGCGACGGCTCTTGAGGTTGACCAGATCGCCACTGTCGAGCCGATGCCGACGCAGTTCATCGGGGTGCAGGCTCAACAGGGCTTCGTTGACATGGCCGAACAGTTGCGCCGCCGTGCCGGTGCGGCTCATGCCATGCCATTGGTCGCGCAGGCGTCCGGTGATCAGGGTCAGCGGAAAACCTGCATCGGGTTGCTCTTTGGCAGCCTGGTAAGGCTCGGCGACAAACTGCGCACGACGGTTTGGGGTGGGGAACAGCCCGTCGACGTAAAGCCTCGGTGTACCGCTTGATGCTCCTTCCGGGAAGGGCCATTGCTGCGGGCCGAGGGTGTCGAGCAGGGCGTAACTGATCCCGGACAGGTCCAGGTCGCGTCCGCGGGTCAGTTGCTTGAACTCGTCAAACACCTGTTCAGGACGTTTGAAGGCGAACAGAGGGGGTTGCCCCGGGCGCAGGTGCTTCTCCAGGCGTTGTGCGAAGTCCACCGTTATTGCCCAGTCCGGACGCGCTTCACCGGGCGCGGCGATGGCACGACGAACGTGGGAGACGCGACGTTCCGAGTTGGTCACCGTGCCTTCCTTCTCGCCCCAACTGGCGGCCGGCAGCAGCAGATCGGCAAAGGCGGCGGTTTCGGTGGTGCGAAAGGCTTCTTGCAGGACCACGAACGGACAAGCCTGGAGGGCTGCGCGCACGCTGTTCTGGTCTGGCAGTGACTGCGCGGGGTTGGTGCAGGCGATCCACAACGCCTTGACGGTGCCGTTCCTGACCTGCTCGAACAGTTCGATGGCGGTCAGGCCAGTGGCCTCTGGCAGTTTGTTCACGCCCCAGTACGCCGCGACCTCGGCGCGATGCTCGGCGTTGGCCGCTTCGCGATGACCCGGCAACAGGTTGGCCAGGCTCCCGGTTTCGCGTCCGCCCATGGCATTTGGTTGACCGGTGAGGGAAAAGGGGCCGGCACCTGGCCGGCCTATTTGTCCGGTGGCCAGGTGCAGGTTGATCAGCGCGCTGTTTTTCGCACTGCCGGCGGTGGATTGATTCAAGCCCATGCACCACAGCGACAGGAAAGCGGGCGAGGTACCGACCCACTCGGCACACAGCCGCAACTGCTCAATGCTGATGCCACACAGTTGCGCGACCATGACCGGGCTGTAGTCATGCACCAGTTTTTTCAGTTCGGCCAGGCCGTCGGTGTGTGCCCTGATGAAGGCAGGGTCGATGCGACCTTCCCACAGCAGCAGATGCAAAATCCCATGGAACAGCGCGACATCGCTGCCAGGCAGTATCGCCAGGTGCAGGTCGGCCAGATCGCAGGTGTCCGTGCGCCGAGGGTCGATGACGATGACTTTCATCCAGGGGCGACGGGATTTGGCTTCTTCCAGGCGGCGAAACAGCACGGGGTGGGCGTAGGCCATGTTGCTACCGACGATCATCACGCAATCGCTCAGCTCAAGGTCTTCGTAGCTGCATGGCGGGGCATCGGCCCCCAGGCTGCGCTTGTAGCCGACCACGGCCGAGGACATGCACAGCCGGGAGTTGCTGTCGATGTTGTGGGTGCCCACCAGTGCCCGGGCCAGCTTGTTGAAGACGTAGTAGTCTTCGGTCAGCAATTGTCCCGAGACATAGAACGCGACACTGTCCGGGCCATGTTCGGCAATGGTGCTGGCAAACACGTTGGCGGCGTGGTCGAGGGCGGTGTCCCAATCGGTGCGGCCGCGCGCCAGGCTTTTGCCCAGCCGCAGCTCGGGGTACAGCGCGCGGGCAGCGAGGTCGCCGGTCAGGTGCAGCGTCGAGCCCTTGCTGCACAGCTTGCCAAAATTGGCCGGGTGCGTAGGGTCGCCGCTGACACCGAGGATCTGCTCGCCGTCATGTTCGATCAATACGCCGCAGCCTACGCCGCAGTAACAACAGGTCGAGGCGGTCGTTTGGCGGTTCATCAGCAGGCTTCCTGCAAGGCCGGCATGGCCTGTCCGTTCTCCACCCGGGGCGCGGGGGCTACTTGTGGTACCAGGGCCTCGCCGAACATCAAGTGATCACGGATGTCTGCAATGTTCCGGCTGTCACGAATCTGGCGTATGTACCAGCCACCGTCGGTGGTGTCGCCATACAGGCAGGCGCCCACCAGAACGTCATTCTTGATCACCAGCTTTTTGTAGATCCCGTCGATGGGGTCGGACAGGGTGATGGTCTCGGTGCCTTCCGCGCCCATGAAATCGCCGGCAGAGAACAGGTCGATGCCGGTGACTTTCAGCTTGGTGGATGTCACCGATCCGCTATAGCGGGCAAAGCCCAGTTGTGCGAGGTGGTTGGCGCAGACCTTGGCCTGTTCGAACAGTGGTGCCACCAGGCCATAGGCAATGCCGCGATGGCTGGCGCATTCGCCAATGGCATAGATGCGTGGGTCGTAGGTTTGCAGGGTGTCGTTGACCAGGATCCCGCGGTTGCACGCAATGCCGGCTGTTTCGGCCAGTTCGGTATTGGGGCGGATGCCGGCGGCCATCACCACCAGGTCAGCCGGGATGCAGTCGCCGTTCTTGAACTGGACTGAACCGACCCGGCCATTGCCAGCGTCGTGCAGGGCCTGGGTCTGTTCGCTCAGGCGAAAATTCAAGCCCCGGGCTTGCAGCGCGGATTGCAGCAGCTGACCGCTGGTTTTGTCCAGTTGCCGCTCCAGCAACCACTCGCCAATATGCACCACGGTCACGTGCATGCCGCGCAGCATCAGGCCGTTGGCCGCTTCAAGGCCCAGCAGGCCGCCGCCGATGACCACCGCGTGTGTGTGGGTCCTGGCGGTGTCGATCATGGCCTGGGTGTCGGCGATGTCGCGATAGCTGATCACGCCCTGCAAGCGGTTGCCCGGAATCGGCAGGATGAATGGCGCGGAGCCGGTGGCGATCAGCAGGCGATCGTATTCGGCTTCGCTACCGTCTTCGGCGATGACTCGCCGATTGACCCGGTCGATCGCCACCACTTTACGGTTGAGCAGCAGCTTGATGTGGTTGTCCTGGTACCAGCCCAGGTCGTTGAGCACGATCTCGTCGAAGGTCTGCTCGCCGGCCAGCACCGGCGACAGCAGGATGCGGTTGTAGTTGGTATGGGGCTCGGCACCGAAGACCGTGATGTCATACAGTTCGCCGCTGAGTTTGAGCAGCTCTTCCAGTGTGCGAACCCCGGCCATACCGTTGCCGATCATCACCAGTTTTAGTTTTTTCATCAGCTTCTCCGCAAGCTCAGGCCGTGTCATCGGGCCGGTGGGGCTGGCTCGGTTTATTGGGCGCAAACAAAAAAAGCGTCCCGCTAGTGATCTAGCGAGGACGCCTTTGTCCTGGTCCCGTTCTCTCGGGGGAGCGCACCCTTCGTCGTTGAAGGTTGCGCTTTATGTAGGGTGAAAATGCTAATGCAGTGGTTGTGCCAAGTTATCCAACGGTGCGGGTTTGTTTGGGTGGCGGGCGGGGATCGGGTCTTCGCTGTCGACTTAACGCACCGATTGGAGGCGCGATGCCCGGTCGTGGAGCGGTGCAGGCCGGTGGCGAGGGTGCCGGCCATAAAACGTGGGATCTGCTCAGGGGGCGCGCAGCCATGAAAACAGCAACACCAGATTGAGCATCAGCAGCGCCAGGGCCAGCGTGCGCCACACTTTCACCGGTTCGCGCTCGAGCAATGGCCTTGGCCGCACACTCAGGCTGCGCCGCTCTCCTTGCTCCAGTACCAGGAGCCATTGCTCCGCTGTTTCATAGCGTTGAGCCGGGTTGGCGCACAGGGCGCATTCCAGGCTTTGTCCCAGCCAGTCCGGCCAGTCCGGCCGATAACGGCTGGCGCTGACGGACAGGCCGAAGCGCGGGCGCTGGAAGGCTTCAATCTCGCCGTAGGGGTAGTGCCCGGTGGCCAGGTAATACAGGGTGACGCCGACGGCATACAGGTCCTGTTGCGGTGTCGGGGCCTGGCCATTGAACGCTTCGGGCGCAATGTAGCTGGGCGTCCCGGGCAGCGCGTGAGCCTGGTCTTCGGACAGGCCTGGGCAGTAGGCGAGACCGAAATCCAGCAGGCGCAATTCGCCGTCGTCCCCCAGCAGCAGGTTCTCCGGTTTGATATCCCGGTGCAGGATCTGCCGCCGGTGCAGCAGTCCTACCGCCCGTAGTAGCCGTTCCGCCAGTGCCTGCCATTGGGCCAGAGGCAGGGGGCCGGTTTGCAGGAACAGTTCAGCCAGGGTCACTCCCGGGTATTCGCGCATCACGTAATACAGGTGCTGGCGTTGAGTCGCCGGGTGTATTTCAGGGAAGCTGCGCCCGGCCACGCGCTTGAGAAACCATTCTTCGGACAGCAATGCCTGGGCTGCCGCGGTGTCGTTGCTCGATGAGGCGGCCAGGGTCTTGAGCAGCCAGGGTTGTTGCTGCCCGTCGCGGACGCGATAGATCAGCGATTGCTGGCTGTGGCCCAGCAGCTTTTCGATGTGCCAGCCCTCGAAGGAGTGGCCGGCCTTGAGCGATGGTGGCAAGGGCCATTGTTGCAACTGGATCAGCGCGTCGCCGATGCTGCTCTCGCCGAGGGCGTCGATCCGCACCAGCAGCGCGCTGGCATTGTCCTGGCTGCCTGCCAGGTGAGCAGCGTTGACCAGGGTGTGTGCTGCACGATCGAGGTCGGGCTGGTCGCGCAGGATGGCCGCGATGGCCGTGTCGCCCAATGTCGACCAGACGCCATCGCTCAGCAGCACGAAACTCTCACCGGTGCGCAACTCACCATCGAGGAAATCCAGCACCAGGTGTTGATCCAGTCCCAATGCGCGCTTGAGCACATGCTGCATGCCCGGCTGCTCCCAGACGTGGTCCTCGCTGATGCGTTGCAATTGATCGGCGTGCCAGCGGTATACCCGGCAATCGCCGACATGGGCCAGGGTGAAGCGTCTTCCGCGCAGCACCAGCGCGCTGACGGTGGTCAGCAACGGCAGGCCGCCGCCGTTGGCCTGCAACCAGCGATTTTGCGCCAGCAACAGACGGTCCAGCGCCTGCGCCACGCCCCAGGTCTGCGGCGTGGCGTAGTAGTCCAGGGCCAGAGCCTGCAAGGTGGTCCGGGCCGCGAGCCCGCCGTCGGCACATTGACTGACACCATCGGCGATGGCGAACAGGCAGCCCTTGCTGGCCGCCAGTTCAGCCGTTGGTGTGACCAGGCGCAGAGCATCCTGGTTTTCCGGTCGAGGGCCGATGGCGCTGGCCTCGGCGAAGCTCAGTTGCAGGCTCATCGAAGGTCAGACCCGTGCCGCGGTCATGGCCGCCGAACCCCAGGTGGTTCTCCAGCGGCGCTTGACCCCGTGCAGACCAAACCAGGCCAGGACGCCCAGGCTGGCGAACAACCACAAGGCCAACTGATAGCTACCCGTGCTCTGCTTGATCGCCCCCATGCCGGCCGCCAGGGCGAAGCCGCCGATGCCACCCGCCATGCCGATCAGGCCGGTCATCACGCCGATCTCGCGCCGAAAGCGCTGCGGTACCAACTGGAACACCGCGCCATTGCCCGCGCCGAGGCCGAGCATGGTGCACACGAACAGCGCCAGTGCCGCGTAGGAGCTGGGCAGGTTGAAGCCGACGGCCGCGATGCACACGGCGGCGACGGTGTACATCACCAACAGGGTGCGGATGCCGCCAAAACGGTCCGCCAGGGCGCCACCCAGAGGCCGCATCAAGCTGCCGCCGAATACGCACGCGGCGGTGTAGTAACCGGCGGTGACCGGGTTCAGGCCGTACTGGTCATTGAAGTAACCGGGCAGGGCGCTGGCCAGGCCGATGAATCCGCCAAAGGTCACGCAGTAGAAGAACATGAACCACCAGCTGTCACGATCCGCCAGGGCCTTGAAGTAGTCGCTCATGGATTTGGCCTTGGGCCGCTCAGGTGCGTTTTTTGCCAGCCAGGCGAACACGATCAGGGTCAGGATCAGCGGGATCAAGGCGAAGCCGAACACGTTGCTCCAGCCAAACGCGGCCGCCAGGACCGGCGCGATCAGGGCGGCGAGCACGGTGCCCGAGTTACCCGCCCCGGCGATGCCCATGGCCTTGCCCTGGTGTTGTGGCGGATACCATTGCGAGGCCAGGGGCAGGGCGACGGCGAACGAAGCACCGGCCATGCCCAGGAACACGCCCAGCAACAAGGCTTGCTCGTAGGTGTGGATTCCCAGTTTCCAGGCGACGAACAGGGCGCAGATGACAATCACCTGGCCAATCAGCCCGGCGGTTTTCGGTGATAGGCGATCGGCGAGCAAGCCCATGGCGAAGCGCAGGAAGGCGCCGGCCAGAATTGGCGTGGCCACCATCAGCCCGCGCTGTTGCGTGGTCAATTGCAGGTCGGCGGCGATTTGTACCGCCAGCGGGCCGAGCAGGTACCAGACCATGAAGCTCAGGTCGAAATACAGAAAGGCTGAGAACAGTGTCGGGGTATGGCCGGATTTCCAGAAGCTTGTGTTCATCGCGCACCTCAGCGGTTAAGAGTCTCGTGGCAAGTCGTGAGCTTTGCGGTGGGCGCCGCGACGGCCGCACCACCGACCCCGGGCTGTGGGGCCAAAACGAAAAAACGCCGCTACCCGATTCGCCAGGGGCAAATGAGGTGAGCGACGTCTTTGTCGTGGGTGGGGCAACCGCCGTTGGTTACCTGTACCAATTACTTAGCGAGATCTGTGCCAGATCCGGAATGTGTACGCGATGATCGTTCCCACGCGGGAGCGTGGAAACGATCAGGCGTGGGGCTTAGCCCAGCAACTCGCTCATGGCAATGATCTGCTCCGCCACCTGGATCAGCTTTTGCTGGCGGCTCATGGCCTGGCGGCGCATCAGGGTGTAGGCCTGCTCTTCGTTGCACGCTTTCATTTTCATCAGCATGCCCTTGGCCAGCTCGATGCGCTTGCGCTCGGCCAGTTGCTGGTCCCGGGCGTGGAGTTGGGCGCGCAGGGCCTGGTCGCTTTCAAAGCGTGCCATGGCCACATCCAGGATCGGCTGCAGGCGTGCGGCATGAATGCCTTCGACAATGTAGGCACTGACACCGGACTTGATGGCCTGGCGCATCACGCCCGGGTCGTGTTCGTCGGTGAACATCACAATCGGCCGTGGCTGGTCACGGCTGACCAGCACCACTTGCTCCAGCACATCGCGGCTGGGTGACTCGGTATCGATCAGGATCACGTCCGGGCGCACCGTTTCGACGCGCGCGGGCAGGTCGATGGTCAGGCCGGATTCGTCGATCACGTCGAAGCCGGCTTCGGTCAGCGCGGTCTTGAGGCGACCGACTTTTTTCGCGGTGTCGTTGATCAGCAGGATGCGTAACATGGTCGTGGCCTCCTGTCAGCGGCGGGCGAGCAGGGTGGGGGTGTCGGTCATGGCGTGCAGCGCGAAGCTGCGGGCATAGGCCGCAGGGTCTGAACCGTCCCAGACTTTGCCATCGATCAACTGGCTGCTGCGCATTGCCTGGCCCTCGGTACGGATTCCCAATGCGCTGGCCGCGTCCCGGTACAGCGCCAGTTGCTGGACCTGGCGGGCGACCGCCAGATAGTCCGGATCTTCACGCAACAGCCCCCAGCGCCGAAATTGGGTCATGAACCACATGCCGTCGCTCAGGTACGGCACATTCACCTCGCCATTGCCATGGAAGCGCAGCGCGTGCGGGTCCTGCCAGCGATTGCCAAGGCCGTCGGCATAGTCGCCCAGCAAGCGCGGCTCGATGCAGTCCAGCGGCATATCCAGGTAGTCGGGGGCGCTCAACAGTTGCGCGGTACTGCGGCGATTTTCCGTGCTTTGCTCGATGAAACGACTGGCCTCCAGGATCGCCATCACCAGCGCCCGGGCTGTGTTGGGGTATTGCTCGACGAAGGCGCGGGTGCAGGCGAGGACTTTCTCCGGGTGATCGGGCCACAGGGCTTGGGTGGTTGCCAGGGTGAAACCCAGGTTCTGCTTCACGGCGGCGGCGCTCCAGGGTTCGCCCACGCAAAAGCCGTCGATACGACCGGCCTGCAGGTGCGCGATCATTTGCGGCGGCGGTACCACGACGCTGTCGACATCGTGCAGCGGATGGATACCCTGGCTGGCCAGCCAGTAATACAGCCACATGGCGTGGGTGCCGGTGGGAAAGGTCTGGGCGAAGGTCAGTTTTGGGCGACTTTGGTGCACGTGGCGATCCAGCGCCTCAGGACTGCTCACGCCCAGCCGGTGCAGGCCGTGGGAGAGGTTGATGCTCTGGCCGTTCTGGTTCAGGCCCATGAGCACCGCCATGTCGGTTGCCGCTACGCCACCGATGCCCAGATGCACGGCATACACCAGCCCGTACAGGCAGTGGGCGGCATCCAGCTCGCCACTGACCAGTTTGTCCCGCAGGCTGGCCCAGGACGTTTGGCGCTTGAGATTCAGGGTCAGGCCGTAGGGCTGGGCGAAGCCCTGAGTGGCGGCGACCACCACCGAGGCGCAGTCGCTCAGGGCCATGAAGCCCAGGTTGATCGAGGTTTTTTCCGGGGCATCGCTGCCATTGACCCAGGCCAGAGGGCCGGCTGATGGTTCATTCATCGAGTGTGCACCTTTCAAAAAAAACGTCGTCCCGGGCCCTTGCCAGAGCAAGGCCGGGGGACGACGCCATTGTCCTTCCCATCAGCAACGCGGGACTCATCCCGTCGTTGGCATGAGTGCTGATGCCAATCCCGGTGCAAGGCATATGCCATTGACGGCTGATTTCGTCGTGCGCCTCGCTTGCAACCCCGATGCCCGGCTATAATCGCCGCCTCATTTCGCCGCCAATCGAGTCAAGTCCGCCCATGTATACCCTGGCCCGCCAACTGCTGTTCAAACTCTCCCCGGAAACCTCCCACGATCTGTCCCTGGACCTGATCGGCGCGGGCGGGCGTCTGGGCCTGAACGGCTTGCTGTGCAAGGCGCCGGCGCACGTGCCGGTGAATGTCATGGGCCTGGACTTTCCGAACCCGGTAGGGCTGGCAGCCGGCCTGGACAAGAATGGCGCGGCCATCGATGGCTTTGCCCAACTGGGTTTCGGCTTCGTGGAAATCGGCACCATTACCCCGCGTCCGCAGCCGGGCAACCCCAAGCCACGCATTTTTCGCTTGCCGCAGGCCGAGGCGATCATCAACCGCATGGGCTTCAACAACCTGGGCGTCGATCACCTGCTGGCGCGCGTTGCCGCCGCCAAGTACAAAGGCGTGCTGGGGATCAACATCGGCAAGAACTTTGACACTCCGGTCGAGCGTGCCGTCGACGACTACCTGATCTGCCTGGACAAGGTCTACGCCCATGCCAGCTACGTGACGGTCAACGTCAGTTCGCCCAACACCCCGGGCCTGCGCAGCCTGCAATTTGGCGATTCGCTCAAGCAGTTGCTCGAAGCCTTGCGCCAGCGCCAGGAAGACCTGGCCCAACTGCACGGCAAGCGCGTACCGCTGGCGATCAAGATCGCACCGGACATGACCGACGAAGAAACCGTTGAAGTGGCGCGGGCCCTGGTCGAAACCGGCATGGACGCGGTGATCGCGACCAACACCACCCTGAGTCGCGTCGGTGTCGAAGGCATGGAGTTCGGTGACGAGGCGGGCGGTTTGTCCGGCGCCCCGGTACGCGACAAGAGCACGCACACGGTCAAGGTGCTGGCGGCCGAGCT
Source organism: Pseudomonas sp. Irchel s3a18 (assembly GCF_900187535.1). Lineage (NCBI taxonomy): Bacteria > Pseudomonadati > Pseudomonadota > Gammaproteobacteria > Pseudomonadales > Pseudomonadaceae > Pseudomonas > Pseudomonas sp. Irchel s3a18. Next base: position 150,246 of record NZ_FYDV01000003.1, read on the forward strand.
GGCCGGACGCCTGCCGATCATCGCCGTCGGCGGGATCACCGAAGGCAAGCACGCGGCCGAGAAAATCGCCGCGGGTGCTAGCCTGGTGCAGCTCTACTCCGGGTTCATCTACAAAGGCCCGGCGCTGATTCGCGAGTCGGTGGATGCGATCGCGGCAATGCGCCAACGGTAGAGGTTTGTGCTGAGGGGATTGTGTGGCAAGGGGGCAAGCTCTCTTGTCACGGCCAGCGTTTGCAGGTGTCGATTGCAGGCATAAAAAAGGGCTCCTCGAGGGAGCCCCTGGGCCGAAGCCCGCCGTCCGGAGAGGACGTGCGTGGTTAAGTCGTTACCTGATCAAGTTGTCGTGTCGGAATGTGTGCCCTGTTTAGCCGACGGCGTGAAGTTCGTTGAGTCTATGGATTCCCGCAGTGCCGGTCATACCGTCCCAGTTGTCGCCGCGTCCTTCTCGCCAGCCGTTAATCCAGGCTTGGCGTACCGACGGTAGAGTAAATGGGCAAAGCTCACGGGATTTGCCACCAACGCCATATTGATATCCGCGCAAAAATGCTCTTTCCAACGGATCACGCTTAAGTCTTCTCATAGGGTGTTTCCCTCACTTGTTGACTGTATTTGTCGCGTCGACCTCTATCGAGGTCAGGCAGGAAAACTCCTGCCGTTGGGGGCTCGCTGCCGGCGTCGCGAGCCAAGGTGTTGACGTCGTTGCGGCGTCAACCTGAGTTGAGTTCTAACCAATGAGTCACATCGAGGGAATGATCGTTTTGTCATAAGAACGTAACGATAAAGATGCTAAGGCCATAAGTAACACGACGTGATTTGTGTCGTATTTGGCCAAAGCCCCCTGTGATCGGCCTCTCACTGGATGATGAGGTTAATGCTTTAGAAAAAATGTCCACCCGTTGTACTCGGGTACTATTCGACGAAGGGTCGAGTTATGACATTTTGTTGCATCGATTTTTTTATCTGCCCGGGCATCTAAGCTCATTCCAGTCCATCGACTGGTTGAGCGGCCAGGGTGGGACGGCACACCTTCGTGCCACGCGAGCGCTCTTTTAGAAAAGCGCTTGATTGAAAACCGAGCGGTCAATGCGTTGCCCGTTCACTTATTGCCAAAGGCCCTGGAACCCCCATGTCGGATCGTTACGAACTCTTCCTCACTTGCCCTAAAGGCCTCGAAGGCCTGCTTATCGAGGAAGCCGTCGGGCTTGGCCTTGAGGAAGCGCGCGAGCACACCTCGGCCGTGCGTGGCATGGCCACCATGGAAACCGCCTATCGCCTGTGCCTGTGGTCGCGCCTGGCGAACCGGGTCCTGATTGTCCTCAAGCGTTTCGCGATGAAGGACGCCGAAGACCTGTATCACGGCGTGCTGGATGTCGAGTGGCAGGACCACATGCTGCCTGACGGCACCCTGGCGGTGGAGTTCAGTGGCCACGGTTCGGGCATCGACAACACCCACTTCGGTGCGTTGAAAGTCAAGGACGCCATCGTCGACAAGCTGCGCACCCCGTCGGGTGAGCGCCCGTCCATCGACAAGCTCAACCCGGACCTGCGCATTCACCTGCGCCTGGACCGTGGCGAAGCGATCCTGTCCCTGGATCTGTCCGGCCACAGCCTGCACCAGCGCGGCTACCGCCTGCAGCAAGGTGCTGCGCCGCTGAAGGAAAACCTCGCGGCGGCGATCCTGATTCGCTCCGGCTGGCCACGCATCGCCGCTCAAGGTGGCGCACTGGCTGACCCGATGTGCGGTGTCGGGACCTTCCTGGTCGAAGCGGCGATGATCGCCGCCGATATGGCGCCGAACCTGCGCCGTGAGCAGTGGGGCTTCACCGCCTGGCTGGGTCACGTGCCGGCGTTGTGGAAAAAGCTCCACGAAGAAGCCTCAGAGCGCGCCGCTGCCGGCCTGGCCAAGCCACCGCTGTGGATTCGCGGGTACGAAGCCGACCCACGGCTGATTCAACCGGGCCGTAACAACGTCGAGCGCGCCGGCCTGAGCGAGTGGATCAAGATCTACCAGGGCGAAGTCGCGACGTTCGAGCCGCGCCCGGACCAGAACCAGAAAGGCCTGGTGATCTGCAACCCTCCATACGGCGAGCGCCTGGGCGACGAGGCGAGCTTGCTCTACCTCTACCAGAACCTAGGCGAGCGCCTGCGCCAGGCCTGCCTGAACTGGGAAGCGGCCGTGTTCACCGGCGCGCCGGACCTGGGCAAGCGCATGGGCATCCGCAGCCACAAGCAGTATTCGTTCTGGAACGGCGCGCTGCCGTGCAAACTGCTGCTGATCAAAGTCCTGCCGGACCAGTTCGTCACAGGCGAGCGCCGTACGCCGGAACAGCGCCAGGCCGAGCGTGAGCAAGCGGTCTACGATCAGTTGCCGGTCGAGCCGCAAGAGCGTCAGTACAACAAGAACGGCAACCCGATCAAACCTGTGCCGGCACCGGCACCTGTGGTTGAGCAGGCGCGCCTGAGCGAAGGCGGGCAGATGTTTGCCAACCGCCTGCAGAAGAACCTCAAGGCCATGGGCAAGTGGGTCAAGCGCGAAGGCATCGATTGCTACCGCGTCTACGATGCCGACATGCCTGAGTACTCGATGGCCATCGACCTGTATCACGACTGGGTCCACGTCCAGGAATACGCCGCGCCGAAATCCATCGACCCGGAAAAAGCCTCGGCGCGCATGTTCGATGCCCTGGCGGCCATTCCGCAGGCCTTGAACGTCGACAAGAGCCGCGTCGTGGTCAAGCGCCGCGAGCGTCAGAGCGGCACCCGCCAGTACGAGCGTCAAAGTGCCCAGGGCAAGTTCGTCGAAGTCAACGAAGGCGGCGTGAAGTTGCTGGTCAACCTGACCGACTACCTCGACACCGGCCTGTTCCTGGACCACCGTCCGATGCGCATGCGGATCCAGAAAGAGGCGGCCGGCAAGCGCTTCCTCAATCTGTTCTGCTACACCGCCACCGCCAGTGTGCATGCGGCCAAGGGCGGCGCACGCAGCACCACCAGCGTCGACTTGTCGAAAACCTATCTGGACTGGGCGCGTCGCAACCTGTCGCTCAATGGTTTCTCGGACAAGAACCGCCTGGAGCAGGGTGATGTCATGGCCTGGCTGGAAGCCAACCGGGATGAGTTCGAGATGATCTTCATCGATCCGCCGACCTTCTCCAACTCCAAGCGCATGGAAGGCATCTTCGACGTCCAGCGAGACCACGTGCAGTTGCTGGACCTGGCCATGGCGCGCCTGGCGCCGGGCGGCGTGTTGTACTTCTCCAACAACTTCCGCAAGTTCCAGCTCGAAGAGAACCTCGCGGCGCGCTATGCCGTCGAGGAAATCACCGCGCAAACCATCGACCCGGACTTTGCCCGTAACGGCAAGATCCACCGCGCCTGGAAAATCATGGCGCGCTAAGGGGGCTCGGCCCCATGGAACCTCGATGTTTCGAGGCGCCATGGGGGCTGAATTTCCTGGCTAACCACATGGTAAATAGCTGTAACGTCTGCAAAGCCAAGGTGACGCCTACGCTCGCTGGCGTTCAGGGTTTTTGCTTATGTCGCTGTACACCGCACGCCCAAAAATCCTGGGCTTGATCAGTGAAGACGTATCGGCCTGGCTCGTGGCACTGCTGGTTCTGCTAGCCGGACGACACTGACTGCGCACCACTAGCAGGTGGCGCAGCGTTTTCAATCCGTTCCTCGTCGAAACAGCTCAGCCATTGGCGCGAAGAGTATCGCGTGCTGTTGGCGGTCGAGTTGTGGCAAAGCCTGCGTCATCTGCCGGTCGATGGATTGGGCACGGTGATGGCCAGTTTCGGCATCGCCAGCTGGCGCCGCGGCGAAGGGGCGGACGCCTTGCTGTTGCGCGCAGACTCGGGGGTGTATGCCGCCAAGCAGGCGGGAAGGGATCGGGTCGAGGAAGCGTTGGTGTAGCACGCCGCTGCGGCCAGGGAACAAAGGTCCCTGGCCGCGTGGGTGCGCAGACTGTCGGTAAGGCTTACAGCACCGAAGCGGTCGCCGCCAGTTTCGGTTGGCGGTACAGGTCCAGCAGCACTTGATCGAGTACTGACGAGGCGCCAAACGGTGCCTTGTCGTTGAGGATCGCCACCACGGCCCAGGTGTTACCGTTGTTGTCGCGGCTGAAGCCGGCAATGGCGCGAACGGTGTTCAGGGTGCCGGTCTTGACGTGGGCCTCACCGCGCATGGCGGTGGTCTTGAGGCGCTTGCGCATGGTGCCGTCCATGCCGGAAATCGGCATCGAGCTGACGAACTCGGCCGAGTACGGGCTTCTCCAGGCGGCCTGCAGCATGCTCGCCATCTCCCGGGCACTCACCCGTTCAGCGCGCGACAGGCCCGAGCCGTTCTCCATCACCAGGTGCGAGGCGGTAATGCCCTTTTTCGCCAGCCACTGACGCACGACGCGCTGTGCGGCCCTGGCGTCGTCGCCATCGGCATCGGTACGGTATTTCGCACCCAGGCTCAGGAACAACTGCTGGGCCATGGTGTTGTTACTGTACTTGTTGATGTCGCGGATGATTTCCGCCAGGTCCGGCGAGAAGGCCCGGGCCAGGACCTTGGCGTCTTTTGGCACCGACGCCAGGCGATCCTTGCCCTGGATGCTGCCGCCCAGTTCCTGCCAGATCGCCCGTACGGCACCGGCGGTGTAGGTGGCATGGTCGAGCAGCGAGAGGTAGGTCTGCGAGCTGCAGCCCTCGCCGAGCTGGCCGGCCACGGTCACGGCCACGCTGCCGTCGGCCTGGGGCACGGGGTTATAGCGCACGCCACCGGTGCATTGCTTGGAGTTGAGGGCCTTGACCTGGTTATCGATGCGCACGGTGGCGATCGGCGGTTCAACCGACACCAGCACCCGGCCCGAGTCATTGCGGGCCACGAAGCGCAGGGCCTTGAGGTTGACCAGCAGGGCGTCCGGCTTGACCAGGAACGGCTTGTTATCGTCATTGCCGTCGTCATTGAATTGCGGCAATTGCGGCTGGATGAAGAAGCTGCGGTCCAGCACCAGGTCGCCCGTGACTTGTTGCACGCCATTGGCTCGCAGGTCGCGCATCAGCAGCCAGAGCTTTTCCATGTTCAGCTTCGGATCGCCGCCACCCTTGAGGTACAGGTTGCCATGCAGGATCCCGCCGCTCAGGGTGCCGTCGGTGTAGAACTCGGTTTTCCACTGGTGGTTCGGGCCGAGCATCTCCAGGGCGGCGTAGGTGGTGACCAGCTTCATGGTCGAGGCCGGGTTCACCGACACGTCGGCATTGAAGACCGTGGGAGTGCCCGGGCCGTTGAGCGGAATCATTACCAGGGACAGGGCGCTGTCCGGCAGCTTGCTGGCTTTGAGCGCCTTTTGCACATTGGGCGTCAGCGCGGTATTGACCGGCGCGGCAGAAACAGGGAAGGCCAGCGGCACAAGCAGGCTGGCAAGAAGCAATGGACGCAAAGAGTTGATCATTTGAAATAAAACCCTACAGCCGAGGGGAAAAAAATGAGGGCATGAAGATAAATTCCCTCAATGGTCACGAAAGTGTCGGCATTATGCCCAAGGTATAGCGCCTTGTGCCGCACAGGATGTGCCTAATGCGCGTTTTTTTTACCGACGGTAGAGGCCGGCTTCCAGAGAGTCGGGCATTGCGCGGCTTAAAATGTTAAAGTGCCGCCCGTTATTACTTAAGAGGATTGTTCCAATGGCGACTAACCGTTCCCAGCGTCTGCGCAAAAAACTGTGCGTCGATGAATTTCAAGAGCTGGGTTTCGAGCTGAACCTGGATTTCAAAGAAGATTTGGCTGATGAAGCCATTGACGCTTTCCTCGACGCGTTCCTGAAAGAAGCCATGGAAGCCAACGGTCTGGGTTATGTGGGCGGCGACGACTTCGGTCTGGTTTGCCTGCAGAAGCGCGGCTCCGTCAGCGCAGAACAGCGTGCTGCCGTTGAAGCCTGGCTCAAGGGCCGTACCGAGCTGACCAGCGCTGAAGTCAGCCCGTTGCTGGACGTTTGGTACCCGGAAAAGCCAATCAATCCGGTAGCCTGATGTTCAAAAAAACGGCGACCCTGAGGTCGCCGTTTTTTTATGTCTCACGCTTTGCGCCCATTCAGAATCATCAACGTCACCAGCCCCGCGACAATCCCCCAGAATGCCGAGCCGATAGAAAACAGGGTCATCCCCGACGCTGTGACCATGAAAGTGATCAGCGCCGCTTCGCGCTCCTTCACTTCGCTCATGGCAATACTCAGGCCATTGATGATCGAGCCAAACAGCGCCAGGGCGGCAATCGACAGCACCAGCTCCTTGGGCAGGGCGGCAAACAAGGCTGCCAGTGTTGCGCCGAACACGCCGGCAATGCCGTAGAAAATCCCGCACCAGACCGCCGCGGTGTAGCGCTTGTCGCGATCTTCATGGGCATGGGGGCCGGTGCAGATGGCCGCACTGATGGCCGCCAGGTTGATCCCGTGGGAGCCGAACGGTGCCAGCAGCAACGAGGCGATGCCGGTGGTGGTGATCAGTGGCGAGGCCGCAACCTTGTAGCCGTCGGCGCGCAGCACCGCGATGCCGGGCATGTTTTGCGAGGTCATGGCCACCACGAACAGGGGGATGCCGATGCTGATGGTGGCGGCGAGCGAGAAGTGCGGCGTGGTCCAGACTGGCGTTGCCACTTCCAGGTGAAAGCCGCTGAAGTCCAGCAGCCCCATGAAGCCGGACAAGGCGGTGCCGATCAGCAGCGCGGCAAGCACGGCATAACGCGGGGACAGGCGCTTGACCACCAGGTAGGTGATAAACATCCCCAGCACCAGGCCGGTGCGATGCTGGGCGGCGACGAAGATTTCGCTGCCGATCTTGAACAGGATCCCGGCCAGCAAGGCGGCGGCCAGGGACCCCGGGATCCTTTTCACCAGCCGTTCGAAGCTACCGGTCATGCCGCAGATCGTCACCAGGATGGCGCAGGTGATGTAGGCGCCAATCGCCTCACCGTAGCTGACCCCCGCCAGGCTGGTGATCAACAACGCCGCACCGGGGGTCGACCAGGCAATGGTGATGGGGGTGCGATAACGCAGGGACAGGCCGATCGAGCACACCGCCATGCCAATCGAGAGCGCCCAGATCCACGAAGAAATCTGCCCGCTGCTCAGGCCGGCGGCTTGCCCGGCTTGAAACATCAGCACCAGGGAGCTGGTGTAGCCGGTCATCATGGCGATGAACCCGGCGACGATCGCTGAGGGCGAGGTATCGGCCAGTGGGCGAAGTTGCGTGTGCGTGGCGTCGTTCATGACGGTGGTGTTCCTTGTATCCGCGGAAGCAGGCAGGCTGTTTTGTGGGTTCAAGCCTAAACTCAAACCTGACGGATCGTTGCAATACAGCCGGGGGCGTAAACGGCCATACAGTGTGTTGCCACCTCCAGTTGTGTACAATATGCACAGTTTTTTACGCGATACTTGTCAGCGACCCACTGTGCCGTATTACAGTCACGGTCTATTCGCCGCCGTTCTCCCGATTCGAGTGCCCATGAACGAACAGTTGCAGCCCCTCAAGAAACAACCGCGAGCAGGCAAAGCCGGCCGCAGCGGTACCCAGGACGATATCGTCTATGCGCATATCTTCGAGGCCATCCTCGAACAGCGCCTGGCGCCCGGTACTAAATTGAGCGAAGAGGCGCTGGGAGAGATTTTCGGGGTCAGCCGCACCATCATTCGCCGCGCGTTGTCACGCCTTGCCCACGAAGGCGTGGTACTCCTGCGTCCCAACCGTGGCGCCGTGGTTGCCAGCCCGAGCGTCGAGGAGGCCCGCCAGGTATTCATGGCGCGGCGCCTGGTGGAGCGGGCGATCACCGAGCTTGCGGTCGAGCACGCGACCGCCGAGCAGATTGCCGAGTTGCGGCAGATGGTCAACGACGAGCGCGACAGCTTCTCCCGTGGCGACCGTGGCGCCGGCATCCGTCTTTCGGGCGAGTTCCACCTCAAGCTCGCGGAAGCGGCGAAGAACGCCCCGCTGATCAGCTTCCAGCGCAGCCTGGTGTCGCAGACGTCCCTGATCATCGCCCAGTACGAAAGCGGCAACCGTTCACACTGCTCCTACGACGAGCACACCCAGTTGATCGATGCCATCGAGGCCCGCGATGCGACGCTGGCGGTGAACCTGATGATGCACCACATGGATCACATCGACAGCAAGCTCAACCTCGACGAAGAAAGCGCCTCGGATGATTTGCACGCGGTGTTCTCGCATTTGCTGCAGACCAAGAAGCCAGGGCGTTCCAGCGCGAAAATCTGAGACACCGCGGCGCGTCCTTCGCGGGCACACATGCCCTGTGGCTTGATTGAGTTGCCTGAGAAGGCGCTCTCAAGGACAAAAAAATCCCCCGGAGCCTCACGGCACGGGGGATTTTTTCATGACCGAAACCTTTAGCGCTGATGCACCAGGTTCCCCGCCGCATAGGTCTGCAGCACCGTGCGGTCATCCCCCAGGGTCATCAGGACAAACAGGGTTTCGGCGATGGTATTGGCCTGTTTCAGGCGGTAGCTGAGCAGTGGCGTGGCGTTGTAGTCCAGCACTAGGAAGTCGGCGTCGGTGCCCGGTTGCAGGGTGCCGATGCGGTCCTCCAGGCGCAGCGCCCGCGCACCACCGAGGGTGGCCAGGTACAGCGACTTGAACGGGCTCAAGCGTGCGCCTTGCAGTTGCATGACTTTGTAGGCTTCGTTGAGGGTGTGCAGCAGCGAGAAGCTGGTGCCGGCGCCCACGTCCGTGCCCAGGCCGACGTTCAGGTTGTGCTTCTCGGCCATTGGCAGGTTGAACAGGCCGCTACCCAGGAAGAAGTTCGAGGTCGGGCAGAAGGCGATGGCCGAGCCGGTCTCGGCCAGGCGCGCGCATTCGTCGTCACACAGGTGCACGCCGTGGGCGAACACCGAACGCTTGCCCAGCAGCTTGTAGTGGTCGTAGACGTCCAGGTAGCCCTTGCGCTCCGGGAACAGCTCTTTGACCCATTGGATTTCCTGCAGGTTTTCGCTGATGTGGGTCTGCATGTACAGGTCAGGGTATTCGTTGAGCAACTGGCCGGCGAGGGTCAGTTGTTCCGGGGTGCTGGTCGGGGCGAAGCGCGGGGTGACCGCGTAGTGCAAGCGACCCTTGCCGTGCCAGCGCTCGATCAGCGCCTTGCTGTCGACATAGCTGGATTCGGCGGTGTCGGTCAGGTAGTCCGGCGCGTTGCGGTCCATCATCACCTTGCCGGCGATCATCCGCAGGTCCAGTTTGCGGGCGACTTCGAAGAACGAATCCACCGACTGCGGGTGCACGCTGCCGAACACCAGTGCGGTGGTGGTGCCGTTGCGCAGCAGTTCCTTGATGAAGATGTCGGCGACTTCTTCGGCGTGGGCCTTGTCGGCGAACTGGCTTTCACACGGGAAAGTGTAGGTGTTGAGCCAGTCCAGCAGTTGCTCGCCGTAGGCGCCGACCATGCCGGTTTGCGGCAGGTGGATATGGGTGTCGATGAAGCCCGGGGTGATCAGTGCATCCTGATAGTGGGTGATCTCGATGTCGGCGGGCAGGCTGGCGAGCAGTTCGGTGGCGTGGCCGATGGCACTGATCTGGCCGTTTTCGGTCACCAGCAAACCATCTTCGAAGTACTCGTAGGAGGCTTCGATGCCCACCACGGCGGGGTCGGCGATACTGTGCAGGATGGCGGCGCGGTAGGCTTTGCAAGTCGAAGGCATGGGAATTCTCAGTTCGTGGCTTATCAGTTCGACGCGTGGCTGCGGCGTGAAGCGGGAAGCAGTTTGGCAATAGGTTCGGCGCGGGCAGTGTGCTGGCCGAAATTCGCGTTATAGGTGGCGATGATTTCCCCGGCGATGGAGATGGCGATTTCCACAGGCAATTTGCCTTTGACTTCGCCGATGCCCATCGGGCAACGCATGCGTTGCAGCACGCTGTTGTCGACACCGCGCTCGCGCAGGCGGTGTTCGAACTTGACCCGCTTGGTCTTCGAGCCGATCAGGCCGAAGTAGGCGAAGTCGTTGCGCTTGAGGACCGCGGCGGTGAGCTCCAGGTCGAGCTGGTGATTGTGGGTCATGACGATGCAGTAGCTGCCGACGGGCAGGTCGTCGACTTCGTCCACCGGTTCTTCGCTGACGATTTTACGCACGCCATGGGGGATCTGCTCGGGGAACTCGGCTTCGCGCGAGTCGATCCAGCGCACGCGGCAGGGCAGGCTGGCCAGCAAGGGCACCAGCGCCCGGCCGACGTGGCCGGCACCGAACACGGCAATCTGCGCCTGTACCTGGCCCATGGGCTCGAACAGCAGCACGGTCACGCCGCCGCAGCATTGGCCGAGGCTGGCGCCGAGCGTGAAGCGTTCCAGATGGGTGTCCTGCTTGCCACTGGCCAGCATCTCCCGGGCGATGTGCATCGCCTTGTATTCCAGATGCCCGCCACCGATGGTGTCATAGGACTGCGTGGCGCTGATGACCATCTTCGAGCCAGCATTGCGCGGCGTCGAGCCGAGCTCTTCGATGATGGTCACCAGCACGCAGGGTTCACCCTGGGCTTGCAGGTCGGCGAGGGCGTCGATCCAGTTGTACATGTTCACCTCAACATCTCTGTTGTCTGTTCGGGCCCATCGCGGGCAAACCCGCGATGGGCGCGCCCCGGTCTAGAGCGAAGCCAGCTCGGTCTCGGCTTCCACGGCTTTCACCGCCGTCAACTGGCGCATCTGCTCACAACCCCACAACACCCGCTCCGGCGTCGCCGGCGCGTCGATTTTCGGTTGATGGCGGTAGTCGCCCAAGCTGGCCACGGCGTCCTTGATAGCGCACCAGGCGGCGATGCCGAGCATGAACGGAGGCTCGCCCACGGCCTTGGAGTGGAACACCGTGTCTTCCGGGTTCTTGCGGTTCTCCACCAGCTTGACCCGCAGGTCCAGCGGCATGTCGGCCACCGCCGGGATCTTGTAGCTGGCCGGGCCGTTGGTCATCAGCTTGCCCTTGGCGTTCCATACCAGCTCTTCCATGGTCAGCCAGCCCATGCCCTGGATATAGCCGCCTTCGACCTGGCCGATGTCGATGGCCGGGTTCAGCGAGGCGCCGACGTCGTGGAGGATGTCGGTGCGCAGCATCTTGTACTCGCCGGTCAGGGTGTCGACGATCACCTCGGCACAGGCCGCACCAAAGGCGAAGTAGTAGAACGGACGACCACGGGCCTGGCTGCGGTCGTAGTAGATTTTCGGGGTCTTGTAGAACCCGGTGCTCGACAGCGACACCTGGGCAAAGTACGCCTGCTGGATCAAGGCTTCGAAGGTCAGGATCTGGTCGCGAATCCGCACGTGGCCGTTGTGGAACTCCACGTCTGCTTCGCTGACCCCGAACTTGCGCGCGGCAAACTCCACCAGGCGCTGCTTGATGATCTCGGCGGCGTTTTGCGCGGCCTTGCCGTTGAGGTCGGCCCCACTGGACGCGGCCGTCGGCGAGGTGTTCGGCACTTTGTCGGTGTTGGTGGCCGTGATCTGCACCCGGTCCATTTCCACCTGGAACACTTCGGCCACCACCTGGGCGACCTTGGTGTTCAGGCCCTGGCCCATTTCCGTGCCGCCGTGGTTGAGGTGGATGCTGCCGTCGGTATAGACATGCACCAGGGCGCCGGCCTGGTTGAGGAAGCTGGCCGTGAAGGAAATCCCGAACTTCACTGGGGTCAGCGCCAGGCCTTTTTTCAGGATCGGGCTGTTGGCGTTGTAGCGCCGGATCGCTTCGCGGCGTTCGGCGTACTGGCTGCTTTCTTCCAGCTCGGCGGTCATTTCCTCGAGCATGTTGTGCTCGACGGTCTGGTAGTAGTGGGTGACGTTGCGCTCGGTCTTGCCGTAGTAGTTGACCTTGCGCACGGCCAGCGGGTCGAGGCCCAGATGGCGGGCGATGGCGTCCATCACTTCTTCGATGGCGACCATGCCTTGCGGGCCACCAAAACCACGGTAGGCGGTATTCGAGGCGGTGTTGGTCTTGCAGCGGTGACCGTTGATGGTCGCGTCGCCCAGGTAGTACGAGTTGTCCGAGTGGAACATGGCCCGGTCAACGATGGACGCCGACAGGTCCGGCGAGCAGCCGCAGTTGCCCGCCAGGTCCAGGGCAATGCCGTGCAGGCGGCCGGTGCTGTCGAAGCCGACGTCGTACTCGACATAGAACGGGTGGCGCTTGCCGGTCATCAGCATGTCTTCGACCCGGGGCAGGCGCATCTTGGTCGGCTGTCCGGTCAGGTGCGCGATCACCGCGCACAGGCAGGCCGGGCTGGCGGCCTGGGTTTCCTTGCCGCCGAAACCGCCGCCCATGCGGCGCATGTCGACGACGATCTTGTTCATCGACACGTCCAGCACTTCGGCGACCAGTTTCTGCACTTCGGTGGGGTTCTGGGTCGAGCAGTAGACAATCATCCCGCCGTCTTCCGTCGGCATGACGGAAGAGATCTGGGTCTCCAGGTAGAAGTGTTCCTGGCCGCCAATGTGCAGCGTGCCCTGGATACGGTGTTCGGCGGTTGCCAGTGCATTGGCTGAATCGCCGCGCTGGTGAGTGTGGCTGTCGAGGACGAAGTGGCGTTTGCGCAGGGCTTCGACGACGTCGAGCACCGGCTCCAGGTCTTCATATTCGATGACCGCCGCCATGGCGGCCTGGCGCGCGGTTTCCAGGTCCTTCGCGGCGACGGCGAGCACCGGTTGGCCGACGAACTGCACGTCATCGATGGCCAGCAGCGGGTCGCCCGGCAGCAGTGGGCCGATGTCTTTCAGGCCCGGTATGTCTTTGTGGGTAATGGCGATGCGCACGCCTTCGAAGGCGTAGCAGGGTTGGGTGTCGATGCTGATGATTTTCGCGTGGGCACGGTCCGACAGTCGCGCATAAACGTGCAACTGATTCGGGAACTCCAGCCGGTCATCAATGTACTGCGCTTCACCGGACACGTGTTTGGCGGCGCTGTCGTGCTTGACGCTGCGCCCGACGCCGGTGGTCAGGTCCCTGGCAAACAGCTCGGCCAGTTCGGCTTGGGTCTTTTCAACGTTGTGATGGTTAGACATAAGCGGTCACCCGAGTCTCGATGTACGGTGTTTGCAGTTCGATGAAGTATTTGCGCAGCAGGTTCTGTGCACTGAGCAGGCGGTATTCCTTGCTCGCACGGAAGTCCGACAGCGGGGTGAAGTCTTCGGCCAGGGCGGCGCAGGCGCTTTCGACGGTGGCCTTGTTCCAGGTTGCGCCCAGCAGTGCGGCTTCACAGTGCTTTGCCCGTTTCGGGGTCGCGGCCATGCCGCCGAAGGCGACGCGGGCGTCAGCAATCACGCCGTTTTCAATGCGCAGGTTGAACGCTGCACAGACGGCGGAGATGTCATCGTCCAGGCGCTTGGACACCTTGTAGGCACGGAACAGTTGTTCGGCGCAGGCACGGGGCACGATGATCTTTTCGATGAACTCGCTTTCCTGGCGCGCAGTTACCCGGTAGTCGATGAAATAGTCTTCCAGGGCCAGGGTGCGGCGGGTGTTGCCTTTGCACAGCACGATCTGCGCACCCAGCGCGATCAGCAGTGGTGGCGAGTCACCGATGGGCGAGGCGTTGCCGATATTGCCGCCCAGGGTGCCCTGGTTGCGGATCTGCAGGGAGGCAAAGCGTTGCAGCAGTTCACCGAAGTCCGGGTACTCGGCCTTCAGTGCGTCGTAGCAATCGGAGAGGGCGGTGGCGGCGCCGATTTCCAGGCGGTCGTCAAAGCGTTCGATGCGCTTCATTTCGGCGACGTTGCCGACGTAGATCATCACCGGCAGCGTGCGGTGGAACTGGGTCACTTCCAGCGCCAGGTCGGTGCCGCCCGCCAGCAGGCGCGCTTGCGGATAGGCGTCGTAGAGATCGGCCAGGTCGGCCACGGTCAGCGGCACCAGGCAGCGTTTGTCGCCACTGTTGAGTTCACCTGTATCGCTGGGGGCGATGGCCTTCAGGCGAGCAATGGTCTCGGCTTCGCGGGCATCGAACTGGTCAGGCTGCTTGCCACAGCAACTTTGCGCGGCGGCTTGCAGGATCGGCCGGTAGCCGGTGCAGCGGCACAGGTTGCCGGCGAGGGCTTCGTGGGCCTTGTGGGCGTCGGGTTGCTCGCTGTTTTTCTGCAGGGCGAACAGCGACATGACAAAGCCCGGCGTGCAGAAGCCGCACTGGGAGCCGTGGCATTCGACCATGGCTTGTTGCACGCTGTGCAGTTGGCCCTGGTGCTTGAGGTCTTCGACGCTGATCAACTGTTTGCCGTGCAGGGACGACACAAAGGTCAGGCATGAGTTGAGGCTGCGATAGCGAATATGTTCGCGGCCGCTGTCATCGGTGTGCAATTCACCGACCACCACCGTACACGCGCCACAATCGCCACTGGCGCAACCTTCTTTGGTGCCGGGCTTGCCCAAGTGGTCGCGCAGATAGTTCAGCACGGTCAGGTTCGGGTCCAGGGCGTGCTCGCTACGGAGTTCCTGGTTTAATAAAAACTGGATCACGGAAGGCCTCGCAGACTCATTATTGTTGTTGATCGACGTGACCTGAATTTAGCAGGTCTGACTTTTCGGTCAATGATTTTCTGACTTCAAGGTCAGGAAATTGAAATTTGCCGATCAACAGCTGTTTCTTTCATTATTGACCCTCTCGGGATACCGCGCTTTTTGCTTGAATCGTGCCAATTTCCCTGGGTCAGGCCCTGCGCCATCCCCTATCAAGTGCGCTACACTGCGCCGCTTGTGCAGATTGAAGATTTTCAAGGAAAACCATGACGTTCAAGGCGCCGGACAGCCTCGCCGAGCAAATCGCTCACCACCTCGCCGAACGCATCATTCGCGGCGAAATGAAGCCGGGGGAGCGCATCCAGGAACAGAAGGTCACGCTGGCGCTGAATGTCAGCCGCGGTTCGGTCCGTGAAGCCTTGCTGATCCTGGAGCGCCGCCACCTGATCGCGATCCTTCCGCGACGCGGCGCCCATGTCACCGAGCTCACCGCGCACAAGGTACAGAGCCTGTGCACGCTGATGAGCGAGCTGTATATCCTGCTGGGCAACGCGGTGGCCAACGGCTGGCAAGTCCAGGCCGACATGCTGCCGTTCGTGCAGATCCAGCAGCGGCTCAATGCCAGCTTTGAGCGTCAGGACATCCGTACCTTCGTCGATGACAGCTTCAATGTGATGCGGGCGGCGTACCCGTTCGCCAACAACCCGTACCTGCAGGAAACCGTCGAGAACCTGCAGCCGGCCATGAGCCGCGCGTACTTTCTTGCCCTGGAACAGCGCAAGGCCGAGATGAGTGAGTTCCTCGAACTGTTCGAGCGCTTGCTGGCGGCCGTGCTGGCCCGTGACCTGCCGCAGATTCGCATCGTGCTCTCGGCCTATGCCCAGCGCAGTTGCGACCTGGTGCTGTCTGCCTTGCCGGTTGCCTGAACGTGCGGCTCAAGTGCATCAAACTGGCGGGGTTCAAATCCTTCGTCGACCCGACCACAGTCAACTTCCCCAGTAACATGGCGGCGGTGGTCGGGCCCAATGGTTGCGGCAAGTCGAACATCATCGACGCCGTACGCTGGGTGATGGGCGAGAGCTCGGCCAAGAACCTGCGCGGCGAGTCGATGACCGACGTCATCTTCAACGGCTCCACCAGCCGCAAGCCGGTGAGCCAGGCGAGTATCGAACTGGTGTTCGACAACTCCGACGGCACGCTGATCGGCGAGTACGCGGCCTACGCGGAAATTTCCATTCGCCGCAAAGTCACCCGCGACAGCCAGAACACCTATTTCCTCAACGGCACCAAGTGCCGTCGCCGGGACATTACCGATATCTTCCTGGGGACCGGCCTTGGGCCGCGCAGCTACTCGATCATCGAGCAGGGGATGATCTCCAAGCTGATCGAGGCCAAGCCCGAAGACCTGCGCAACTTCATCGAGGAAGCGGCGGGGATCTCCAAGTACAAGGAACGTCGGCGCGAGACTGAAAACCGCATCCGCCGCACCCACGAAAACCTGGCGCGTCTGACTGACTTGCGCGAAGAGCTGGAGCGTCAGCTCGAACGGCTGCACCGTCAGGCCCAGGCGGCCGAGAAGTATCAGCAATACAAGGCCGAGGAGCGTCAGCTCAAGGCCCAGCTGTCGGCCTTGCGCTGGCAGGCATTGAATGAACAGGTTGGCCAGCGCGAGGCGATCATCGGCAACCAGGAGGTCAGTTTCGAAGCCCTGGTCGCCGAACAGCGCAATGCCGATGCGAGCATCGAACGCTTGCGCGACGGTCATCACGAGCTCTCCGAGCGCTTCAACCTGGTGCAGGGGCGCTTCTATTCGGTCGGTGGCGACATTGCTCGGGTCGAGCAGAGCATCCAGCACGGCCAGCAGCGTTTGCGCCAGTTGCAGGACGACCTCAAGGAGGCCGAGCGCTCGCGCCAGGAAACCGAATCGCACCTGGGGCACGACCGGACGTTGCTCGCGACCCTGGGCGAAGAGCTGGACATGCTGACTCCCGAGCAGGAAATCACCAGTGCGGCTGCCGAAGAAGCCGCGGCCGCCCTGGAAGAGTCCGAAACCACCATGCACGGCTGGCAGGAGCAGTGGGACAGTTTCAACCTGCGCTCGGCCGAGCCGCGGCGTCAGGCCGAAGTCCAGCAGTCGCGCATCCAGCAGCTGGAAACCAGCATGGAGCGTCTGGCCGATCGTCAACGGCGCCTGGTTGAAGAGCGTGATCTGCTGTCGGCGGATCCTGAAGATGCGGCGATGCTCGAACTCAGCGAGCAGCTCGCCGCCAGCGAAGCGACCCTCGAAGACCTGCAGGCCAGTGAAGAAGCGCAAGTCGAGCGGCTTGAACAGTTGCGCCAGGAGCTGCAACAGGCCCTGCACAACCAGCAGCAGGCCCAGGGTGACTTGCAGCGCCTCAACGGCCGGCTGGCTTCGCTGGAGGCCTTGCAGCAGGCGGCGCTGGATCCGGGCACCGGTACTGCCCAGTGGCTGCGCGAACAGCAACTGGCCGAGCGCCCGCGCCTGGCCGAAGGCTTGAAGGTTGACGCCGGTTGGGAGCTGGCGGTGGAAACCGTGCTCGGTGCCGACCTGCAAGCGGTGTTGGTGGATGATTTTGCCGGGTTCGACCTGTCCGGGTTCGCCCAGGGTGACCTGCGCTTGCTCAGCCCGGCCGCTGACGGTGTACGCATCCCCGGCAGCCTGCTGGACAAGGTCGAGGCGCAGATCGATCTATCGCCCTGGCTGGGCCAGGTCAAGCCGGTGGACAGCCTTGAGCAGGCCTTGGCACTGCGTGCGCAGTTGGCGACGGGTGAAAGCCTGATCAGTCGCGATGGTTATTGGGTGGGCCGGCACTTTCTGCGAGTGCGTCGTGCCAGTGAGGCCGAGAGCGGCCTGCTGGCCCGCGGTCAGGAAATCCAGCGCCTGGGCCTTGAGCGCGAAGAGCGTGAAGCGACGGTCGAGACCCTGGAAAGCACTTTGCAAAACCTGCGTGCCCAGCAACGCCAGCAAGAAAACGGTCGCGAACACCTGCGTCGATTGCTGCAGGACGAAGCCCGCCAGCAGGGCGAACTCAAGGCGCAGTTGTCGGCCGGCAGAGCCAAGGCCGAACAGCTGACGTTGCGTCGCACCCGTCTCGATGAAGAGTTGGGGGAGCTGGCGGAACAGCGCGCGCTGGAGCATGAACAGGTGGGCGAGTCGCGCCTGCAGTTGCAGGACGCCCTCGACAGCATGGCCTTGGACACCGAGCAGCGTGAATTGCTCCTGGCCCAGCGCGACAGCCTGCGCGAGCGCCTGGACCGGGTGCGCCAGGAAGCCCGCCAGCACAAAGACCATGCCCACCAGTTGGCGGTGCGCCTGGGGTCGCTCAAGGCGCAGCACGACTCGACCCGTCAGGCGCTGGAGCGGCTGGAGTTGCAGTCCGAACGCCTGACGGAAAAGCGCGAACAGTTGAGCCTCAACCTGGAGGAGGGCGAGGCGCCGCTGGAAGAGTTGCGACTCAAGCTTGAAGAGTTGCTGGACAAGCGCATGAGCGTCGACGATGAATTGAGAACGGCGCAAGTCGCACTGGAAGATGCCGACCGCGAATTGCGTGAGGCCGAGAAGCGCCGCAACCAGGCCGAGCAGCAAGCGCAATTGATCCGTGGCCAGCTCGAGCATCAGCGCATGGAATGGCAAGCCCTGACCGTGCGCCGCAAAACCTTGCAGGATCAATTGCTCGAGGATGGCTACGACCTGCACGGCGTACTCGCCACCCTGGTGGCTGAGGCCAGTGAACAAGCCGCCGAAGCCGAACTGGAAAGCATTGCCGCGCGAATCCAGCGGCTCGGCGCGATCAACCTCGCGGCCATTGACGAGTACCAGCAGCAATCGGAGCGCAAGCGCTACCTGGATGCCCAGGACGCCGACCTGGTGGAGGCGCTCGACACCCTGGAAAACGTCATTCGCAAGATCGACAAGGAAACCCGCAACCGCTTCAAGGATACCTTTGATCAGATCAATGGCGGTTTACAGGCGCTTTTTCCAAAAGTTTTCGGTGGCGGCAGCGCTTATTTGGAACTGACGGGCGAAGATCTACTCGATACAGGGGTAACGATCATGGCGCGTCCGCCCGGGAAGAAGAACAGCACCATCCATTTGTTGTCTGGCGGCGAGAAAGCGCTGACGGCATTGGCCCTGGTATTTGCCATCTTCAAACTCAATCCGGCACCGTTCTGCATGCTCGATGAGGTTGACGCCCCGCTGGATGACGCTAACGTTGGACGCTACGCAAGGCTGGTCAAAGAGATGTCGCAAACCGTGCAGTTCATCTATATCACCCACAACAAGATTGCCATGGAAATGGCGGATCAATTGATGGGGGTCACGATGCACGAGCCCGGTTGTTCACGTCTGGTGGCCGTTGATGTCGAGGAGGCGATGGCGATGGTGGACGCTTGAGTCATGGTGTGCGGGCGGTATGTTTGTGGAAAACAAGGGGTTTTTTCCCGATGGATTGCTGGCCAATCGACATATTCGCTGAAGCCATTGTGACAGACGGTGTAAAGTTACCTTTGGTCGTGCTAGTTTAATGTCAATTTTTCGTGTACGTGGGCAAAACGCCTGTCAGAACATAGAGTTGGCGCCACGTTTTAAAGCGGTTTGCGAGTTGTAAACCCCTTATTTTTCAGCATTTTTTATAGAGGCACGGGATTACATGGAAATCGGTCTGCGCGAGTGGCTGATCGTCATCGGCATCATTGTCATTGCCGGTATTCTTTTTGATGGCTGGCGGCGCATGCGCGGCGGCAAGGGCAAACTCAAGTTTCGCCTGGACCGCAGCCTGTCCAACCTGCCGGACGAGGACAGCGGTGCCGAACTGCTGGGCCCGCCGCGCGTACTGGACAACCATAAGGAGCCGCAACTGGACGAGCACGACCTGCCGTCGGTGAGCATGCCTGCCCGTGAGCCGCGCGAGTCGGGTTCCAAGCGTGGCAAGCGTAACCACAGCGAGCCGAGCCAGGGTGACTTGAACCTCAACCTGGACCTGGACGGCGGCCCGAGCTTCAGCAGTCGTGATGACGACTTCCCGGCTGACACCAAGGCATCGAGCGCCGCGGCCGACAAGGACACGCAACAGGCCGAAGAAGTGCTGGTCATCAGCGTGATCTGCCGTGATACCGGTGGCTTCAAGGGCCCGGCCCTGCTGCAGAACATTCTGGAAAGCGGCTTGCGTTTCGGCGAGATGGACATCTTCCACCGCCACGAAAGCATGGCGGGTAATGGCGAGGTGCTGTTCTCCATGGCCAACGCGGTCAAGCCAGGCGTTTTCGACCTGGACGACATCGACCACTTCAGTACCCCGGCCGTGAGTTTTTTCCTCGGCTTGCCGGGTCCGCGTCACCCGAAACAGGCTTTCGACGTGATGGTGGCTGCCGCTCGCAAGTTGTCCCAGGAGCTCAATGGCGAGCTCAAGGATGATCAGCGCAGCGTACTGACCGCGCAGACCATCGAGCACTACCGTCAACGTATCGTTGAGTTCGAGCGCCGCGCCCTGACCCAGAAGCGCTGACGCAAAGGTTGCTCCCGCGCCGGGCGCGGGGCGACCAGCCAATACAGATTGAGCAGCCTCGGCTGCTCTTTTGCTTTATGAGAGAACACCCATGAACGCCGCCGAAAACCGCATCCTAGAGCTGCGCGCTGAGCTGGATCAGCACAACTACCGTTACCACGTGCTGGATCAGCCGAGCATTCCGGACGCCGAGTACGACCGGTTGTTCCACGAACTCAAGGCACTGGAAGCGGACCATCCCGAGCTGGTCACGAGTGATTCACCCACCCAGCGGGTCGGAAGTGCGGCGTTGTCGGCCTTTACCCAGGTACGTCATGAAGTGCCGATGCTCAGCCTGGGCAACGCCTTCGAAGAAACCGACATGCGCGAGTTCGACCGCCGGGTGAGCGAAGGTCTGGACCTGCCGGCCGGTGATTTGTTTGGCGGCGGTGTCGAGGTTGAATACAGCTGCGAACCCAAGCTCGATGGCCTGGCGGTCAGCCTGCTGTACCAGGATGGCGTGCTGGTGCGCGGCGCCACGCGCGGTGACGGCACCACGGGCGAAGACATCAGTGTCAACGTGCGCACGGTGCGCAATATTCCGCTCAAGCTGCAGGGCAGCGGTTGGCCGTCGACCCTGGAGGTGCGCGGCGAAGTCTATATGTCCAAGGCCGGTTTCGAGCGCCTCAACGCGACGCAGCTGGAAGCCGGCGGCAAGACCTTCGCCAACCCGCGTAACGCGGCGGCGGGGAGCCTGCGCCAGCTGGATTCGAAGATCACCGCCAGTCGCCCGCTGGAGTTCTGCTGCTATGGCATTGGCCAGGTGTCGGCAGACATTGCCGAAACGCACATTGGTCTCTTGCAGCAGCTCAAGCAGTGGGGCATGCCGGTCAGTCGCGAGCTGAAGCTGGCCAAGGGTATCGGCGAGTGCCTCGACTACTACCGCGACATTGGCGAGCGCCGCAACGCCTTGCCTTATGAAATCGATGGCGTGGTGTTCAAGGTCAACAGCATTGCCTCGCAGCGCGAGCTGGGCTTCCGTGCGCGGGAACCGCGCTGGGCGATTGCCCACAAGTTCCCGGCCATGGAGGAACTCACCGAGTTGCTCGATGTGGAGTTCCAGGTCGGTCGTACCGGTGCAGTGACCCCGGTGGCGCGCCTCAAGCCGGTGAAGGTGGCCGGTGTAACCGTGTCCAATGCGACCTTGCACAACATGGATGAAGTGGCGCGCCTGGGCTTGATGATCGGCGACACGGTGATCATTCGCCGTGCCGGTGACGTGATTCCGCAAGTGGTACAGGTTGTCACCGAGCGTCGCCCGGACGATGCCCGCCCGGTGCAGATTCCCGAGAGCTGCCCGGTGTGCGGCTCCCATGTCGAGCGCACGCAACTGGTCAAGCGCAGCAAGGGGCGCGAGACCATCAGCGAAGGGGCGGTGTATCGCTGTGTCGGGCGTCTGGCCTGTGGTGCGCAACTCAAGCAGGCGATCATCCATTTTGTGTCGCGCCGCGCCATGGATATCGAAGGGCTGGGGGAGAAAAGCGTCGAGCAGTTGGTGGATGAAGGCCTGGTCGACTCGCCAGCGGACCTCTATGCATTGACGTTCGAGCAGATCGTCGACCTCGAGGGGTTCGCCGAGCTGTCGAGCAACAACCTGCTGGGCGCCATCGCCGACAGCAAGAAACCCGGGCTGGCGCGTTTCATCTATGCCCTGGGGATTCCCGACGTCGGCGAAGAGACGGCCAAGGTGCTGGCGCGCTCCCTGGGGTCGCTGGCCCGCGTTCAGCAAGCGTTGCCGGAAGTCTTGACCTACTTGCCGGACGTCGGCCTGGAGGTCGCTTACGAGATCCACAGTTTCTTTACCGATGGGCACAACCAGCGGGTGATCGAAGCGTTGCTGGGCCACGGCCTGGACATTCAGGACCAGGGTGAGCTGGGTGCCGAGTTCGCCGCCAGCACCACCCTGGGCGGGATGATCGACAAGCTGCACATTCCCTCGGTCGGCCCGGGTGGGGCGCAGAAACTGGCGGACAAGTTCGGTTCGCTGCAGGCGATCATCGCCGCCGACTGGCTGGACATGCGCCAGGCGCTGCCGGAGAAGCAGGCCAACGCAGTGCGCGAGTTCTTCGCCGTCGAGAAAAATCGCCAACTGGCGTTGAGTGCCGAACAGCAGTTGCATGATTTCGGCATGCACTGGCACAGCGAGAAGAAAGTCGTCGAAGGCTTGCCGCTGGCGGGGCAGACCTGGGTGCTGACCGGCAGCCTGGAACTGATGAGTCGCGACATCGCCAAGGACAAGCTCGAAAGCCTCGGCGCCAAGGTGGCGGGTTCGGTGTCGGCGAAGACCTATTGTGTCGTGGCGGGGCCGGGCGCCGGCTCGAAGTTGGTCAAGGCCAATGAGTTGGGGTTGAAGGTGCTGGACGAAGAAGCCTTCGTGGCGTTCTTGAGTGGTCACGGTATATCGGTCTGATGCCCGGACCTGTGGCGAGGGCGTTTTCTGGCGCCGGAGCGCGAAGCGGTCGCCGTGATCCCGGCGCCCGCTGTGCAGGCGAACGGTAGCCAGACTGATTATTCCCCTGTGCGGCGCGGGAATAATCAGCAGCGGCACGTCATTCACCTGATGGTCCGGCAAGCGGGCGGCGGGGCGTTGGCGCAGTAAAACCGGGAGTAACGCAGGTCCTTGACGGGCCTCGTATTTTTAATCCGAAACCAACGGTTGTAACTTCGTCTCAGATAGGTACAATGGCGCGGCTCGCCGACTGGCGAGCGTCGTTATGGTGACCCCATCGGTCCCCCCGCAACGATCAGCCGTGAACCCGGTCAGGCCTGGAAGGGAGCAGCCGCAGCGGTGACATTGTGTGCCGGGGTGTGGCTGGTGGGGTCGCCACCTTAACGCCAGTTCGTTCTTCAGAAACGGGCTGATCCTCGAAAAATCCTCAAAATAGAACGCCATCGCAGTTGACCCAAACGGGCCCGTGCGAAAGTCTGCTCGTTGCAAACGTCTTCTTTGTCAGTCTCCCTACTGATTGCCCTCTGAGCGCTCCTTGGTTCAAGGTGTCTGCTGTTGTCAATGCGTTCTCGTTATTCCCCCCCCCGGTTGGAAAAAACTGCATCTATCAACAGGCATCTGATTGAACTCTTTGCGCCGGCGGGTTGCCAGTCGCGCGCCCAGGTGTTCGACGATGACGACTCACCGAGGCTGCCAATTCCGGGTCATGGTTTTTCGGGTGCGCTGGTTTCCAGGGGCAATCAAACAAAACAGGCGGGCAACGATCAGTCGTTACTCCGCCTGTTTCTGTTTCTGTTTCTGGCTCTAAGGCTTGGACAAGGCTTGATCTACCGCTGCGATCAGCTTTCCCAGATCCTTTGGGGGGGCTTTGTGTATGACACCGAAGAGATAGGCGCGCTGCTCTTCTTCGTCGCCCAGGTCGGCAAAGAACGCCTTGGGCTTCACGCCCAGTACGTCGGCAAAGCTGAACAGGGCTTCGACGCTGGGGGCGTAGGTGCCGGTTTCGAAGCGGCTGATGGTTTTGGGGTCAAAACCGGTTTTTTCGCCAAGTTCAGCCTGAGTAAGCCCGGCTACCTTGCGGTAGCGTTTGATGGCTGGACCCAAACTTGAAATGTGCATCGCTCGATTCCCATTTAGAATCAAGAACTTAACGACAGTTTTTCGCATTGAACAACTGCATGATTCATCACCTTGCTTTTAAAAACGTGATGTATTTCGTAGAATTGGCGTTTGGCTCGCGTATTGGCCGGCCTGGTGTCAGGCGTTCGGGTGATGCGAAACGGCCATCATTGCGTCAGCCCTGAACCTGTCTGGAGGGCGTGTCGATGACACCCGGGGCCGTCGAACCTTGCCAGAACCGGACGCTCGTCTGAGTGTCGCGAGGTCTTCAAGACTAGTCGATCTTTATATGTCACGGGGCCATCACCTGCTGTTCATGGAGTTTTAAAGTGCATCTGAATTTGCTGGTCCGCACGCTTGCAAGGACGTTACTCCCGCCGCTTCAAAGGCTGCACGATCCCCGGCATCGCACCTCCTACTCCTTCATCTCTGCCAGGCATTGCGCACTGGTCGAGCGGTGCAGCCGCTAGATGGGGCACGCTCATGGATGAGAAATACCGCAGGGCAGTGGATGCTGCCGCCATATTTTCCGAGACCGACCTGAGTGGGCGGATTATTCACGTCAACGACCGGTTCTGCGCGATATCGGGCTATAGCCGTGAAGAGTTGCTGGGCGCCGATCATCGCCTGCTGAACTCGGGACTGCACCCTGGCGATTTCTTCGCGACCATGTGGCGCACCATTGCCCTGGGCAAGGTCTGGAAAGGGGAAATCTGCAACCGGGCCAAGGATGGGAGCCTGTACTGGGTCGACAGCACCATGGTACCGGTGCTGGATGAAGTGACCGGCCGGGTGATGCGCTATGTGTCCATTCGCTTCGATGTCAGTGAAAAGCGCCAGTTGCTGCACTCCCTGGAGTGGCGGGTGGGACATGATGTGCTGACCGGCTTGCCCAATCGGGCGTTTCTCTTTGATTTGCTCGACCAGGCCCTGACGTTCTCTCGTGCGGAGGACGTCCCGCTGGCGGTCTGCATGCTCGATCTCGATGGCTTCAAGGCCGTCAACGACGGCTATGGTCATGCCTGTGGCGACTTGTTGCTGGTGGAAGTGGCCAAGCGCCTTCGCGAGATTGTGCGGGGCGAGGATGTGGTCGCGCGGTTGGCCGGGGACGAGTTCGTGCTGATCTTGCGCTATGTGAGCGACGTGTCGGAGTTGCGTGCGGCCCTGAACCGGGTGCTGGGGGTGATCTCGGCGCCGTATTCGATCCTGGGCAAGGAGCTGCATGTGTATGCCAGTGTCGGCGTCACGCTGTTCCCGGTGGACAACGAAGACGCAGAAACCTTGCTGCGTCATGCCGACCAGGCCATGTACGTGGCCAAGCAAAGCGGGCGCAATCGGTTTCACTTGTTTGATGTGGTGCATGACCGCGAGGTCAAGGCGACCTACCAGACCGTGGCGCGGGTTCGGCAAGCTTTGCTCAATCACGAGTTGCGCCTGCATTTCCAGCCCAGGGTCAATATGCGCAGCGGCACGGTGGTGGGCTTTGAGGCGTTGCTGCGCTGGGAGCACCCGGAGAGGGGCGTGGTGCCGCCCAGGGAGTTTTTGCCGTGGGTGGAGGAGACGGACCTGATCGTCGACATCGGCGAGTGGGTCATGGAGCAGGTGCTGGTGCAGTTGTCCCGGTGGCAGCGGCTCGGGTTGCAGTGGCCGGTCAGCATCAATATCGCGGCACGACACTTTCAGCGTGCCGACTTTTTCGAACGGCTCAAGGGCGTGCTCCAGTGTCACGCCAGCGTCTCCCCGCGGCTACTCGATCTTGAGATTGTCGAGTCGGTGGCAATCGAAAACATCCAGCATGTCAGCACCTGCCTGCGCGCCTGCCAGGCGCTGGGCGTGAGGTTCTCGCTGGGGGATTTTGGCACCGGTCACTCGTCGCTCAGTTACCTCAAGCGCCTGCACACCCAGACCATCAAGATCGACAAGTCGTTTGTGCGCGACATTCTGCATGACCGTGACGACCTGGCGTTGACCACTGCCGTGATCGGCCTGGCCCGGGCCTTTGGGCGAGAGGTGGTCGCCGAAGGCCTGCACAGTGTGGAGCACGGCCAGTTGTTGCTGCGCCTGGGGTGTGAGGTGGCGCAGGGGTATTTCATTGCCCGGCCGATGCCGGCCAGCGAGGTCCCGGGCTGGGTTGCAGGGTTCGCCGCTCCGATGCAGTGGCAGGCGCTGGACCAGGTGGTCTGAGGTTCATGGCGAGGGGGAGGCCAGGACCGGTTCGCGGGTGCCGGTGTAGAGTTGGATGATGTCGTCGATTTCCCCGGACATTTTCATTTTGAGCAAGGTGCCTAGAATTCGTTGTACCGGCACTTTCGGGTCATTGCGCACGTAGCAGCCGACATTCAATTCCTGCAGCACCGTGGCGGTGTGCAATTGCTGGTCGGGCATCAGCCGTTGATTGAACCAGTCCAGGGTCCATTGATTGCTCACGGCATACTGATAGCGTCCGGCCTGCAGCTTGCGCAGGACCTGGTCCTGGTTGCGCGCATCGTCGCGTTGCAGCTGCCCGCTGTCGAACAGTGGCTGCAGGGTCGGGTAGTAATACCCGAGTACGGTGCCGATGGGCTGCGCGGTGAGGCGGGCCGGGGCCACTGGGGCGGGAGTGCCGGGCCGGGCGATCAACAGGTCGCGCTGGAGCCACAACGGGACACTCCAGATGTAGTTTCCGGACTGGTCGGGCAGCCAGGCCTGCGCCGCATAACAGCGGACATCGATTTCCCCGTGTTCCATGCTGCTTTGCACGCGTGCGCGGGCCAGCACCTTGAACTCGGCCGGCACGCCGACCTGGGTGGCCAGGCTGAGCATCACGTCGTACAAAATGCCCTGGATGGGGCGGCCGCGCTCGATCTGCGCCATGGGCATGGCCCAGCTGTCGGTGATCGCGAAGCGTATTGGTGCGGGCGCGGCAATAGTGCTGGCGCTGATCAACAGCAAAGCCCCCAAGGCTGAACGCATAAATTCTCCAGCAGAATGCCGCCAGACACCGATTAAAGCATCCCCAAAGACCAGCTTAGACAGATTAGCCGAGCACACCGGATGCAATTTTGCCCTTGCTCCGCTAGCATTAGCCGCTTCAGCTTCCTTCGTTGCGACGGTTTTCGATGAGTTATCAGGTTCTTGCACGTAAATGGCGTCCGCGCTCGTTCCGCGAAATGGTCGGCCAGACCCATGTGCTCAAGGCTCTGATCAATGCCTTGGACAGCCAGCGGCTGCACCATGCCTACCTGTTTACCGGCACCCGCGGTGTGGGCAAGACCACCATTGCGCGGATCATTGCCAAATGCCTGAACTGTGAAACAGGTATCACTTCGACGCCGTGCGGCACGTGCTCGGTATGCCGTGAAATCGATGAGGGGCGCTTTGTCGACCTGATCGAGATCGACGCCGCGAGCCGGACCAAGGTCGAGGATACTCGCGAGTTGCTCGACAACGTCCAGTACGCGCCGAGCCGTGGGCGCTTCAAGGTCTACCTGATCGACGAAGTGCACATGCTCTCCAGCCATTCCTTCAATGCGCTGTTGAAAACCCTCGAAGAGCCGCCGCCCTACGTCAAGTTCATCCTGGCGACCACCGACCCGCAGAAACTTCCAGCAACGATTCTTTCCCGGTGCCTGCAGTTCTCGCTGAAGAACATGACGCCGGAGCGCGTGGTCGAGCATTTGAGCCACGTACTGGGTGTCGAGAATGTGCCGTTCGAAGACGATGCACTCTGGTTGCTGGGGCGTGCCGCGGACGGTTCGATGCGTGACGCCATGAGCCTGACCGACCAGGCCATCGCCTTCGGTGAAGGCAAGGTCATGGCGGCTGACGTACGGGCGATGCTGGGTACCCTGGATCATGGGCAGGTCTATGACGTCCTGCATTCGCTGATCGAGGGTGATGCCAAGGCATTGCTCGAAGCAGTGCGCCATCTGGCCGAGCAGGGTCCGGACTGGAATGGCGTGCTGTCGGAAATCCTGAACGTGCTGCACCGGGTGGCGATTGCCCAGGCTTTGCCTGAGGGCGTGGACAACGGCCATGGCGATCGTGATCGGGTGTTGGCGCTGGCCCAGGCCTTGCCGGCCGAAGACGTACAGTTTTATTACCAGATGGGCCTGATCGGTCGCCGCGACTTGCCGCTGGCGCCGGACCCGCGTGGTGGTTTCGAAATGGTCCTGCTGCGAATGCTTGCCTTCCGGCCGGCAGACACCGCGGATGCACCGAGGCAGCCGCTAAAGCCAGTGGGGATCAGCCAGGCCACAGTTGATTCCGCGAACTCGGTGGCTGGCGCGCAGCGTGTTGCGCCGGTAGTGGCGGCTGCTCCTGTCGTTGAGGCTGCAGTGCGGCCTGTTGCCGAGGCGGTAACGCCTGCACCTGCTCCGGTTGCGCCCCAGGTGGTGCCTGCGCCGGTGGTTGAGGCCGTGGCAGCAACCGCGGCCATTGCCGAAGAGGTTGTCGACCTGCCGTGGAACGACCCGGTAGAACCGGCTGTCGTGCAGCAGCCGGCTGCCGAGCCCGTGCTGGAAACGACCGCCGAACAGCCTGACCTGACGCCGATGCCAGTGCCGGTTCCAGACAGTGTCGTGCCGGATGCGCCGGCCTGGGCTGCCGAGTCGATTCCCGAGCCGAGCGTGGCGCAGGTCGATGCCGCCACGCCGGGCATGGACCTGGACGACGAGCCGCCGCTGGATGAGGACTATATCGAGCCGGACCAGGATTCGGCCTACAGCTACCTGGATGAGCTGGCCAGTGAGCATGCCGCGGAACCGGCGCCGGAGCCTGAGCCGGAACCCGCTGCGATGCCGGCCACCGGTCTGGCGCTGCAATGGCTGGAGCTGTTCCCGAAGCTGCCGATTTCCGGCATGACCGGCAGCATCGCCGCCAACTGCACGCTGATTGCCGTTGATGGCGATCACTGGCTGATGCACCTGGACCCGGCCCACAGTGCGCTGTTCAACGCCACCCAGCAACGCCGGCTCAACGATGCGCTGAACCAGTATCACCAGCGTACCCTGACGGTGAGCATCGAACTGATCAAGCCCGAGCAGGAAACCCCGGCCCAGGCAGCCTCGCGTCGACGTGCCGATCGCCAGCGCGAGGCCGAGGATTCGATTCACGGCGATCCGTTCATCCAGCAAATGATGCAACAGTTCGGCGCGGTGATCCGTAACGATACTATTGAACCTGTCGAGGCTCTGGCCAGCCAGGGCTAATAACTGAAGGCGCTCGGCCCGGTTGGCCGGGCGCTGTTTTGATCCAAGTACTTTTGAGGTGATTCCCATGATGAAAGGTGGCATGGCCGGCCTGATGAAGCAGGCGCAGCAGATGCAGGAAAAAATGGCCAAGATGCAGGAAGAGCTGGCCAACGCCGAAGTCACCGGTAAAGCCGGTGGCGATATGGTCACCGTGGTGATGACCGGTCGTCACGACGTCAAACGCGTGACCATCGATCCAAGCCTGGTGGAAGGCCTGAGCGAAGACGACAAAGAGATGCTCGAAGCCGTGTTCGCCGCCGCCGTCAACGACGCGGTGCGCAAGATCGAAGCCAACAGCCAGGACAAGATGTCCGGCATGACCGCAGGCATGCAATTGCCACCGGGCATGAAACTGCCGTTCTGATTCGCCAAGGCGCTTCGGATGGGCTACAAAAAATGCCAGGCATCGCGCCTGGCATTTTTGTTTTTGCGGCACACTGATCGTTCCCATGCTCTGCGTTGGAGCGCCGCCACGGACGCTTCGCGTCTAGACAGGCACCGGCCCTGAGAAACATCGAACGCCAGCCCCTGGCCACGGTCTGCTCTCTATACCACCGAACTCATCGTCAAGGAGATGCTCACATGCCACACGCATTGACCCTCAACCAACGTATCGTCCTGGTGTCGCGGCCCACGGGGGCGCCGGTACCGGAGAACTTTCGCCTGGAGCGGGTGGCGCTCCCGGAGCTGAGCGAAGGTCAGGTGCTGCTCAAAACCCTCTACCTGTCGCTCGATCCCTACATGCGCGGACGCATGAGCGATGCACCGTCCTATGCAGCGCCCGTGGCGCTCGGCGATGTGATGACCGGTGGTGCCGTCAGCCGGGTCGAGCGTTCGCTGAACCCGAAATTCCAGGAGGGCGACCTGGTGGTGGGCACCACGGGCTGGCAGAGCCATAGCATCAGTGATGGCCGGGCGCTGGTCCCCGTGCCGTCGGGCTGGCCGAGTCCTTCCCTGGCACTGGGTGTACTCGGCATGCCGGGGATGACCGCCTACATGGGCCTGATGGACATCGGCCAGCCCAAGGCCGGCGAGACCCTGGTGGTTGCCGCAGCGTCCGGTGCCGTGGGTTCGGTGGTGGGGCAGGTGGCTAAAATCAAGGGCCTTAAGGTCGTGGGGGTTGCAGGGGGTGCCGACAAGTGCCGTTACGTGGTCAGGGAGTTGGGCTTCGATGCCTGCATTGATCACCGCAGTCCGACCTTTGCCGATGAGTTGGCGCAGGCCTGCGGCGACGGCATCGATGTGTATTTCGAAAACGTCGGTGGCAAGGTGTTCGACGCGGTCTTGCCGCTGCTCAATCCCAAGGCGCGGATCCCGGTGTGCGGCCTGATTGCGCAGTACAATGCCCAGGAGCTGCCACCCGGCCCGGATCGCTTGCCACTGCTGCAACGCCTGCTGCTGACCAAGCGTGTGCGGATGCAGGGCTTTATCGTCTTTGACGACTACGGTGATCGGCAATCGGAATTCATCAAGGCGATGGCACCCTGGGTACGCGAGGGTAAGGTGAAGTTTCGTGAGGATGTCGTCCTCGGTCTGGAACAAGCACCCGAGGCATTTATCGGGCTGCTGGAAGGACGCAACTTCGGCAAGCTGGTGGTGCGGGTCGCTGAAGACTGACGCCTGGATGAGTATTTGACGCTGGCCAGAGGCGCGGGTATAAACCGCGTCTCGTTGATTTGTCGGACCTTTCTACCATGAGCTTCAGCCCTTTGATTCGCCAACTGATCGACGCCCTGCGTACTTTGCCCGGTGTCGGTCAGAAAACCGCCCAGCGCATGGCGCTGCAACTGCTCGAGCGTGACCGTAGCGGCGGTTCGCGGCTGGCATTGGCGTTGAGCCAGGCGATGGAAGGGGTTGGCCATTGCCGGCTGTGCCGCACGCTGACTGAAGATGACTTGTGCCCGCAATGCTCGGACACTCGGCGTGACGACACATTGTTGTGTGTGGTTGAAGGGCCGATGGATGTCTATGCCGTGGAGCAGACCGGTTTTCGCGGTCGTTACTTCGTGCTCAAGGGCCATTTGTCGCCCCTTGACGGCCTGGGCCCCGAAGCCATCGGTATCCCGCAACTGCTGGCGCGGATCGAAGAGGCGGGCACCTTCACCGAAGTCATTCTGGCAACCAACCCAAC
Source organism: Pseudomonas sp. Irchel s3a18 (assembly GCF_900187535.1). NCBI lineage: Bacteria > Pseudomonadati > Pseudomonadota > Gammaproteobacteria > Pseudomonadales > Pseudomonadaceae > Pseudomonas > Pseudomonas sp. Irchel s3a18. The sequence goes on from NZ_FYDV01000003.1 coordinate 181,213, forward strand.
CGTGGAAGGCGAAGCCACCGCGCACTACATCGCCCAGTTGCTCAGCAACAAGGGCCTGATCGCTTCGCGCATTGCCCATGGCGTGCCTTTGGGTGGCGAGTTGGAACTGGTAGACGGCGGTACCCTGGCTCATTCCTTTGCGGGGCGTAAGCCGATCGCTCTGTAGCGTCTGGCTTGACGTTTCTGGCCTCTCGCTTCGCCGTCTTCGCTGAAGACGCTTGAAAACCAAGCAAGCGCTCGGTTAACTTCGCTGAACCTTCAGTGGAGTTCGCCGATGCCTGCCTTCCAGGAATACTTCGACCCAAGCCATGAATTGGTCCGTGACAGCGTGCGACGCTTCGTCGAGCGCGAGATTCTTCCGGACATTGATCAGTGGGAGGAGGCCGAGGGCTTTCCCCGTGAGCTCTACCTCAAGGCCGGCGCGGCGGGCATCCTCGGCATCGGTTACCCCGAGGCGCTGGGTGGCAGCCACGAAGGCGATCTGTTTGCCAAGATCGCCGCCAGCGAAGCCTTGATGCGCTGCGGTTCCGGCGGGCTGGTGGCAGGGCTCGGCTCGCTGGACATCGGCCTGCCGCCGATCGTCAAGTGGGCCAGGCCCGAGGTGCGCGACCGGGTGGTGCCGCACGTCCTGAGTGGCGAGAAAATCAGCGCCCTGGCGGTCACCGAACCCGGCGGCGGTTCGGATGTCGCCAACCTGCAGACCCGCGCTGTGCGTGACGGTGACCATTACCGGGTCAATGGCAGTAAAACCTTTATCACCAGCGGTGTGCGTGCGGATTTTTATACCGTTGCGGTGCGCACCGGTGAGCCGGGGTTTTCCGGCATCAGCCTGCTGTTGATCGAGAAGGGCACGCCGGGATTCACCGTCGGTCGCCAGTTGAAGAAAATGGGCTGGTGGGCGTCGGACACGGCCGAGCTGTTTTTCGACGACTGCAAGGTGCCGGTGGGCAACCTGATCGGTGTCGAGAACATGGGCTTTGCCTGCATCATGGGCAACTTTCAAAGCGAGCGCCTGGCCCTGGCGCTGATGGCCAATATGACCGCGCAACTGGCACTGGAAGAGAGCCTGAAGTGGGCGCGGCAGCGCGAAGCGTTCGGCAAGCCGATTGGCAAGTTCCAGGTGCTCAAGCATCGTCTGGCGGAAATGGCCACGGCGCTGGAGGTGTCCCGGGAGTTCACCTATCGCCAGGCCGCGAAAATGGCGGCGGGCAAGAGTGTGATCAAGGAAATATCCATGGCCAAGAACCTCGCCACCGACACTGCCGACCGCATCACCTACGACGCGGTGCAGATCCTCGGTGGGCAGGGTTACATGCGCGACAGCCTGGTGGAACGGCTGTATCGCGATAACCGGATCCTCTCCATTGGCGGCGGTACCCGGGAGGTGATGAATGAAATCATCAGCAAGCAGATGGGGCTATAGATTGCGGTATGGCGGCTGACGTGCCCGCTCCCACTGGGGATTGTCGCGAGACACAAATCTTGTGTGCGAAACAGATCCCTGTAGGAGCGAGCGTGCTCGCGATGGTCGGCAACGATAACGCGTGCTGCCTGACACCCCGCGTCGCGCTCACGGTCATCGCGAGCAAGCTCGCTCCTACATGGGCGCCGCCTGCATTGCCCTGTAGGAGCGAGCGTCGGGCGGTGTTCCGCTTGCCCGCGAAGGCGTCAGTGCAAGCGCTTACTTTTCGGACAGCGCAAACTGCGTCAGGCAGAACGTCGGGATGCCCATGTCTTCCAGGCGCTGGGAGCCGCCCAGTTCCGGCAGGTCGATAATGGCCGCGGCCTCGAAGAGGCTGGCGCCCATGCGTCGCACCAGATTGGCGGCGGCGATCAGGGTCCCGCCGGTGGCGATCAGGTCGTCGAACATCAGCACCGAGTCCCCTTCACAGAGGCTGTCGGCGTGGACTTCGAGGAAGGCTTCGCCGTACTCGGTCTGGTAACCCTCGGCCAACACGTCGGCCGGCAGTTTGCCTTGCTTGCGAAACAGCACCAGTGGCTTGTTCAGTTGGTAGGCGAGCACCGAGCCGATCAGGAAACCACGGGCATCCATGGCACCGATGTGGGTGAAGTCGGCCTCGACATAGCGGTGCGCAAAGCTGTCCATCACCAGGCGCAAGGCCTTGGGCGACTGGAACAGCGGGGTGATGTCGCGGAAGATTACGCCCGGCTTCGGGAAGTCGATCACGGGGCGGATCAGGGATTTGATGTCGAAGGAGTCGATGACCATCGTCGGGATGTCCTGGCAGGCTACAAACGCGACAGTATAACCGTGGCTGAGCGGGGCCGCTCAGCCACCTGCGGATCGTCAGCCTTCGACTGAACCACCGGCCAGCGCGCACAGCTGGATCGGGTCGAGGATGTGCACTTCCTTGCCTTCGGCGGCGAGCAACTCGTTTTGCTGGAAGCGCGTGAACACCCGGGACACGGTTTCCACCGCCAGACCCAGGTAGTTGCCGATTTCGTTGCGCGACATGCTCAGGCGGAACTGGTTGGCCGAGAACCCGCGAGCGCGGAAGCGTGCCGACAGGTTGACCAGGAAGGTGGCGATGCGCTCGTCGGCGGTCTTCTTCGACAGCAACAGCATCATTTGCTGGTCGTCGCGGATTTCACGGCTCATCACCCGCATCAATTGACGGCGCAATTGCGGCAGTTGCAGGGCCAGTTCATCAAGGCGCTCGAAGGGGATTTCGCAGACCGAGGTGGTTTCCAGCGCCTGGGCGGACACCGGATGGCTCTCGGTGTCCATGCCGGACAAGCCGACCAGTTCACTCGGCAGGTGGAAGCCGGTGATCTGCTCTTCGCCGCTGTCGCTCAGGCTGAAGGTTTTCAAGGCGCCCGAGCGTACTGCAAAGACGGAATCGAAAACGTCGCCCTGGCGGAACAGGAATTCGCCTTTTTTCAGTGGGCGGCCACGTTTGACGATGTCGTCCAGCGCATCCATGTCTTCCAGATTCAGAGAAAGTGGCAGGCAAAGTGGTGCCAGGCTGCAATCCTTGCAATGAGCCTGGTTATGAGCGCGCAGTTTAACTGGCTCGGACATTTCTTAGATCCTTGTGGGAAAACACACATAAGGCGTAAGGGTAACCTACGCAAGGACCTTGAAGCCAGTCTGCGGCAACATGGCGCAACCTCGTGGGTGCGCCCAGTGCTTTAAATAACCCGAGAGAAGCGTTGGCGGTTCTGCTGCTCCAGATAGGCATCGAACACCATGCACACTGAACGCACCAGCAGTCGCCCGGCGGGCAGGACCAGGATTTTTTCACGGTCGAGTTCGATCAGGCCATCCTCGGCCATGGCCTGCAACTGTGGCCAGAGCTGTGCGAAGTAGCCGCGAAAATCGATGTTGAAGTCCTGTTCGATGGTGGCGAAGTCCAGGCGGAAATTGCAGATCAGTTGCTGGATCACCGCCCGGCGCAACCGATCGTCCTGATTGCACAGCAGGCCACGGCTGGTGCCGAGCTGGGAACTGGCCAAGGCGTTCTGGTACTCGTTCAGGTCGCTGCTGTTCTGGCAGTACAGGTCACCGATCTGGCTGATGGCCGACACGCCGAGGCCGATCAGGTCGCAATGGCCGTGCGTGGTGTAACCCTGGAAATTGCGTTGCAGGGTCGATTCTTCCTGCGCGATGGCCAGTTCATCGTCGGGCAGGGCGAAATGGTCCATGCCGATGTAGCGATAACCGGCGGCGGTCAGTTGCTCGATGGTGCGCTCAAGCATTTTCAGCTTTTCGGCAGGCGCCGGCAGGTCGTCGCTGTTGATTCGCCGCTGCGGCATGAAGCGCTCGGGCAGGTGGGCGTAGTTGAACACCGAAAGGCGGTCGGGCTGCAGGCTGATGACTTCTTCGACAGTGCGGGCGAAGTTTTCGGCGGTTTGCTTGGGCAGGCCGTAGATCAGGTCGATGTTGATCGAGCGGAACTGCAAGGTGCGCGCGGCATCGATCACCGCTCGGGTTTCCTCCAGGCTTTGCAGGCGATTGACCGCCCGTTGTACCGCCGGGTCGAGATCCTGCAGGCCGATACTGACGCGATTGAAGCCCAGTTCGCGCAGCAGGCCCATGGTCGACCAGTCCGCTTCCCGGGGGTCGATTTCGATGCCGTAGTCGCCCGAATCGTCATCCAGCAGGTTGAAGTGCTTGCGCAGTTGCGCCATCAACTGGCGCAGTTCGTCATGGCTGAGAAAGGTCGGGGTGCCGCCACCGAAGTGCAGTTGTTCGACTTTCTGGTTCGGGTCCAGGTGGCAGGCGACCAGCTGGATTTCCTGTTCCAGGCGTTGCAGGTAGGGCTGGGCGCGGCCGCGATCCTTGGTGATGACTTTGTTGCAGGCGCAGTAGTAGCAGATGTTCGCGCAAAACGGCACGTGCACATACAGCGAGAGCGGGCGCCGGGCCTTGCGGCTGTCGCGCAGGGCGTGGAGCAGGTCGAACGTGCCGACCTGGCTGTTGAATTGCACCGCGGTCGGGTACGAGGTGTAGCGTGGTCCCGCCAGGTCGTAACGGCGGATCAGGTCTGTGTCCCAACGAATGGCGTCGAGCATGCGGGCGTTCCCCCGGATAGGCTGGCAGTGTCAGCGAGTCTAGGGGGTTGCCACGAGGGGAATCTTGATTTGTATCAAGAGTGTACGGGTGTACACCGTCGAGCCGGGGTAAATGCCCTGTATGCGGTTACATGGGGGCTCTTCAAGCCTTCAATCGCGGCGGCCCTAGTGCCCCATGAGCCAATGCTGGTGTGGCCCGGGCAGGGTCCAGATACCGAACAGGATCACCAGCAGGCCGCCGGTCATGCGCACGCTGCGTTGGCGTAACAGCGCCGTGACGCGTTCGGCGGCGAGCCCCGTGGCCAACAACACCGGCCAGGTGCCAAGGCCAAAGGCGAGCATCAACAGCGCACTGTCGATGGCATCGCCCTGGCTGGCGGCCCACAACAGGGTGCTGTAGACCAGGCCACATGGTAGCCAGCCCCACAGCGCGCCCAGCAGCAAGGCGCGCGGTACGCTCGATACCGGCAGCAGGCGGTTGGCAACGGGCTGGATATGGCGCCACAGGCCGCGGCCCAGGCTTTCGATGCGGGTCAGGCCGCTCCACCAGCCCGCCAGGTACAGCCCCATGGCGATCAGCAGCAAACCGGCAAGCACGCGCATGAACATCGCCGCCGGACTGTTGGCCAGGGCCCAGCCGGCGAGGCCGATCAGCAGGCCGGCGGTGGCGTAGCTGAGGATTCTGCCCAGGTTGTACGCCAGCAGCAGGCGAAAGCGTCGGCTGCGTTGTTCCTTGGGGATCGCCAGGGTCAGTGCGCCCATCAACCCGCCGCACATGCCCAGGCAATGACCGCCACCGAGCAGGCCCAGGATCAGCGCTGACACCAGCAGGGGTGCCAGCTCAAGCATCGGGTGGCGCCTTGTCGGTTGGCTTGGCCGGATCCGCTGTTGGCTGGCCGTCGGCTTCGTCGATGGCAGCCTTGTGGTTCGGGTCCTGGTCGTCGAACAGGATGCTGTGGGCCGGCCCGTCGAGGTCGTCGTACTGGCCGCTGTCGACGGCCCAGAAGAAGATGTAAATGGCGATGGCGACGATCAGCAGCGCCGCCGGGATCATCACGTAGAGAGCTGGCATCTTTACTCCATGCCCGCGCGGCTCAGGCCGGCAGCGGGCGGGTTTCTGGCGTGGTGCCGGTGCCCGGAACACTCGGCATGCGAGTCAGGCGCAAGGCATTGAGTACCACGGTCAACGAACTGATGGACATGCCGACCGCGGCCCACACCGGAGTGATCCAGCCGAGGGCGGCAAACGGCAACATGAGGCCATTGTACAGCCCCGCCCACAGCAGGTTCTCGATGATTACCCGGCGGGTGCGGCGGGCCAGGCTGAAGGCTTGTACCAGGGCATCCAGGCGGTTGGACAGCAGCACGGCATCGGCGCTGGTTTTCGCAAGGTCGGTGGCCGAGCCCATGGCCACGCTGATGTCGGCCGCGGCCAGTACCGGCACATCGTTGACGCCGTCGCCAAGCATCAATACTTTGCGACCTTCCTGGTGCAGTTGCTTGAGCACCTGCAGTTTGTCGTCCGGACGCAATCCGCCACGGGCTTCGTCGATGCCCAACTCTGCCGCAACGCTGGCCACCATCGGCGAACTGTCGCCCGACAGCAACAGGGTGCGCCAGCCGCGTGCCTGGCAGGCGGCGAGCAGGGCCGGTGCGTCGCTGCGCAGGCGGTCGTCGAGGACCAGCCAGGCCAGTGCGCCGTTGCTGTCGCCCAGCAGCAGCCATTGACCGGCTTCGTCGGGCATCGGGGGGACGGCGCAACCGCTGAGTTCGCAGACGAATCCCGGCTGGCCGATGCGCAGGCGCTGCGAGCCGACCAGACCTTCAAGGCCCAGGCCGGGGGTGCTCAACACTTCTTCGGCGGCCACGGGGGCTCGACCAAAGGCCCTGGCAATCGGGTGTTCCGAGCGGTTTTCCAGGGCGGCGGCAAGCGCCAGGCACTGGTTGCTGTCGAGGGCTGCCAGTGGGCGGATCGAGCGCAACGCCAGCCGACCTTCCGTGAGGGTGCCGGTCTTGTCGAAAATCACCGTGTCGATCTGGTTCAGGCCTTCCAGCACATGGCCTCGGGTCAGGAGCAGGCCGAGTTTATGCAGGGTGCCGGTGGCGGCGGTGAGGGCGGTGGGAGTGGCCAGCGACAAGGCGCAAGGGCAGGTCGCGACCAGCATGGCCAGCACGATCCAGAACGCACGGGACGGATCCAGCTCCCACCAGATCAGGCCAATGACCGCCGCGGCCACCAGCGACAGCAGCAGGAACCATTGCGCCGCGCGGTCGGCGATTTGTGCCAGGCGTGGTTTCTCGGCCTGGGCGCGGTCCAGCAGGCGGACGATGGCTGACAGGCGTGTGTCCTGACCCAGCGCCAGCACTTCGACGGTCAGCGCACCCTCGACGTTCAGGGTGCCGGCGGTGACGGCATCGCCAGCGGTGCGCGGTTGTGGCAGGTATTCGCCCGTCAGCAGCGACTCATCGATACTCGACTGGCCGTCGAGGATCTTGCCGTCGGCCGGCAGGATGGCGCCGGGATGGACCAGCACCCGGTCACCCAGGCGCAACTCGCTGAGCAGAATGCGCTCGCTCTGGCCGTCCGGGCTTAATCGCAGGCACGATGCGGGCAGCAGGTTGACCAGTTGGGCGGTGGCGGCAGCCGTGCGTTCGCGGGCACGGCGCTCCAGATAGCGACCGGCCAGCAGGAACAGGGCGAACATGCCGACCGCGTCGAAGTACAGCTCGCCGGTGCCGGTGATCGAGGTCCAGATGCCGGCCAGGTAGGCGCCACCGATCGCCAGCGAGACTGACACGTCCATGGTCAGGTGACGGGTGCGCAGGTCGCGCATTGCCCCTTTGAAGAAGGGTGCGCAGCTGTAGAACACGATCGGGGTGGTCAGGAACAGCGCGACCCAGCGCAGGATCGCATGCAGCTCGGGGCTGAGGTCGATGTTGAACTCCGGCCAGGTGGCCATGGTTGCCATCATCGCCTGGAACCACAACAAGCCCGCCACGCCCAATTGGCGCAAGGCCAGGCGGTTTTCGCTGGCCAGTTGCTCGCTGGCGCGGTCCGCTTGATAGGGGTGGGCGGCGTAGCCGATGTGGCGCAGCTCGCCGAGCAGCTGGCTCAACGGCAGCTGGCTGTCGACCCAGCGTACGTGCAGGCGATGGTTGGACAGGTTCAGGCGCGCCTCCGCCACGGCGGGCAGGTTGCGCAGGTGTTTCTCGATCAGCCAGCCACAGGCGGCGCAGCTGATGCCTTCCATCAATAGCGTGGTTTCGGCCAGCTCGCCTTCGTGGCGTACAAAGGGCTGTTGCACGTCGGCGCGGTCATACAGCGCCAGTTCGTCCACCAGTTGCACCGGCAAGGCGTCGGGGTTGGCCGAGGCCTCGCTGCGGTGGCTGTAATAGTGTTCCAGGCCACCGGCGACAATCGCTTCGGCCACCGCCTGGCAGCCCGGGCAGCAGAGCTCGCGCGTCTCGCCAAGGATGACGGCGGTGAACCGGCTGCCGGGTGGGACGGGCAGGGCGCAGTGGTAGCAGGGAGTTGGGGTGGTGGTCATGGAGTAATCACTAGTACCGCTGGATCTCTATCGTCGGATAGGGCCTCTTCGCGGGCAAGCCCGCTCCCACGGGGATCGTTGGTGAACTCAGGTGCTATGTACGACCCTGATCAACGGTGGGAGCGGGCTTGCCCGCGAATGCGCGAAGCGCAGTCTTTACTGCTTCAGGTCTTCGGCGCCTTGCAGCGGTTCGTCACCCAGCAGCAGGTCTTTGTCGTGGCTGACCTGTTCTTCTTCGAACATGCGCCAGATGTGGTCGTCCTGGGTGCCCAGCAGCTCGACGAAGCGGCGACCTTCAATCTTGTCGTTCACCTGGCCGATGTAGCGGCCTTGTTCGGTTTCACTGCGGGTCAGGATGATCTTGCGGTCTTTCTCCGGCTGGGTGGGCGAGATCAGGTTCAGCTCCAGGGTCTTCGGCTGGCTGTTGCCGGTCAGGTGCAGGTCGACTTCACCGGTCACGCCGTCCAGGTGCATGCTGGCGCGCATCAGCAGGGTCTGGGCCAGCAGCTCACGGTCCAGTGAGCGGTTGATGCCCTTGCCAGCTTCGTAGTAGTTGTCGTTGACCAGGTTGTCCGGGTTGTTCACCGCGATGGTCACCATCGACAGGGTCAGCGTTACCGAACAGGCCAGGATAGCGATGATGATCCATGGCCAGAGGTGCTTGTACCAAGGGCTGGTGGCAGTTGCTGCGGGCATGATGACTTCTCTCAACGAATTTGTGGGCCGATGAATCGGCTCTTGGCTTCAACGTGGACGCTGTCGTCATCGGCATCCTTGAGGATGAATTTCACCTCGTTGGTGCTCGACGGCAGTTGGTCCGGTGCGCTCGACAACTCGACCGGCATGCTGAAAATATCACCCGCGGCTACCTTGATCTCACGCTTGCCTTGCAGCTTGAGGTCGGGCAGGCCGGCGGCGTCCAGCACGTAGGTATGGTCGTGCTGGTCCTTGTTCATGATTTTGAGGCTGTAGACGTTCTCGATCCGGCCTTCGGCGTTTTCGCGGTACAGCACGCGGTCCTTGCTGACGTCGAAACCCACCAGCGAGCGCATGAAGAACGCGGTGACCAGCAGGCTGATCATGGCCAGCAACACCAGGGCGTAACCGATCAGGCGCGGACGCAGTTTATGGGTTTTTTGCCCGGACAGGTTGTGCTCGGTGGTGTAGCTGATCAGGCCGCGAGGGTACTCCATCTTGTCCATGATGCTGTCGCAGGCGTCGATGCAGGCCGCGCAGCCAATGCATTCGATCTGCAGGCCGTCGCGGATGTCGATGCCGGTCGGGCAGACCTGGACGCACATGGTGCAATCGATGCAGTCGCCCAGCCCCAGGGCCTTGTAGTCAGCGCCTTTCTTGCGCGGACCACGGCTTTCGCCACGGCGCGGGTCGTAGGAGACGATCAGGGTGTCCTTGTCGAACATCACGCTCTGGAAGCGTGCGTAGGGGCACATGTAGATGCACACTTGCTCGCGCAGCCAGCCGGCGTTGCCATAGGTGGCGAGGGTGAAGAAACCCACCCAGAAGTAGGACCAGCCATCGGCTTGCCCGGTGAAAAACTCGATCACCAGCTCACGAATCGGCGAGAAGTAACCGACAAAGGTCATGCCGGTGACGAAGCCGATCAGCAGCCACATCGTGTGCTTGCTGAATTTGCGCAGGAATTTGTTGGCGCTCATCGGCGCCTTGTCGAGCTTGATGCGTTGGTTGCGGTCGCCTTCGGTGACCTTCTCGCACCACATGAAAATCCAGGTCCAGACGCTCTGCGGGCAGGTATAACCGCACCAGACGCGCCCGGCGTACACGGTAATGAAGAACAGGCCAAAGGCGGAGATGATCAGCAGGCCCGACAGCAGGATGAAATCCTGTGGCCAGAAGGTGGCACCGAAGATGAAGAACTTGCGCTCCGGCAGGTTCCACCAGACAGCCTGGTGGCCGCCCCAGTTGAGCCACACCGTACCGAAATACAGCAGGAACAACCCGGCACCGCCCATCATCCGCAGGTTACGGAACAGGCCGGTGAAGGCGCGGGTGTAGATTTTCTCTCTGGAGGCGTAAAGGTCGACGCTGTTGTTCGCGTTCTTGGTGGGCGGGGTGACGTCGTGTACCGGAATCTGGTTGCTCATCATTGCATCCCACGGCAGTGGAAAAATGCCGCGGTCAGTACGTGCCGACCGCGGTCAAAAAGGGCTGTAACAGTGGCGCAATGATACGCCTGTCGCTCTAGTTCAAGGGTGCGACCTTTGGTCGCGTTGGGGAAAAAACCTGGATGGTGTAGCAAATGTAACAAATCGTGATGCAGGTCAATTGACTATAGCCGATTCCCCTTTTTCCTTGGCTGCCTGCGCATGATCTGGTTCGGGGAGGGGTATGCAGCGGGCTGGCGCGGCACACCGGTTACTTGCGTAGTTCACTCCGATGATGCGCTGGCGTCAAGGAGGGTTGCCGCCTCCCGGGGAATCCCGCCCACCGGTACGGCGTATTCAAATAACCGGGAAATGCAAACGGCCCCGCCAATTCTCATTGGCGGGGCCGTTTTTTACTGCTTCAAGCGTTTGCCTTACTCGGCGTCCGCTGCCTTCTCACCGTGAGACAGGCTGTAGACGTAAGCGGCCAGCAGGTGAACCTTGTCGTTACCCTGCATTTGCTCTTGCGCAGGCATCTGGCCCTGACGGCCGTAACGGATGGTCTGCTGCAGTTGAGCGAAGCTCGAACCGTAGATGAACGCTGCCGGGTGGGTCAGGTTAGGTGCGCCCATTGCCGGGGTACCTTTGCCTTCCGGACCGTGGCAGACCGCGCAGTTGGTGGCGAACAGCTTCTGGCCGGCAGCCGGATCGGCTTTCGCGCCTTCTGGCAGTTTGCGGCCATCGAGGTTGGTCAGGACAAATGCAGCCACGTCGCTGACGCCTTGCTCGCCGATCACGTCGGCCCAGGCTGGCATTACCGCGTGACGACCGGCCATGATGGTGGCCTTGATGTCTTGCGGTGCGCCGCCCCAGCGCCAGTCGGCGTCGGTCAGGTTAGGGAAGCCATAAGCGCCCTTGGCGTCGGAGCCGTGGCAGACCGAGCAGTTGGAGGCGAACAGGCGGCCACCCATCTTCAGGGCTTGCGGGTCCTTGGCGACTTCTTCAATCGGCATGGCGGCGAACTTGGCGAAGATCGGACCGAACTTGGCGTCCGACTTGGCCATTTCCTTTTCCCACTCGTGAACACCGGTCCAGCCAGACTGGCCGTTGGCGAACTCGGTTTTCTTGTCGTTATCCAGGTAGGCGTAACCTGGCAGCAGACCTTTCCAGTTGCCCAGGCCCGGGTACAGGACCAGATAGCCGAGGGCGAAGACGATGGTGCCGACGAACAGCATGAACCACCATTTCGGCAGCGGGTTGTCGTACTCCTCGATCCCGTCGAAGGAGTGGCCAACCTTCTCATCTGTCTGTTCGCTGCGCTGGCCCTTGCGGGTCGACAGCAACAGCCAGGTCAGGGCGAAGATGGTACCCAGACTGAGGACTGTGACGTACAGACTCCAGAACGTAGTCATTCTTTGTTACTCCTAGAAGCTTGCTCGACGTGCTTGATGGCTTCGGGATCATCCGCGAAAGGCAGCAAGGTCGCGTCTTCAAACTCGGACTTGCGCTTGGGGCTGAACACCCACAGGGCCAGACCGATAAAGGCAACCATCACGACAACGGTGCCCAGGCCACGAATCATCCCGATATCCATCTAAATCACCGTTTGCTTTTGATGATGGTGCCCAGGCCTTGCAGATAGGCCACCAGCGCGTCCATTTCGGTTTTGCCCTTCACTGCGTCTTTTGCACCGGCGATGTCTTCGTCGGTGTAAGGGACGCCGAGCGTGCGCAAGACTTCCATTTTCTTCGCGGTGTCTTTGCCGTCGAGCTTGTTTTCCACGAGGAACGGGTAACCCGGCATTTTCGACTCGGGTACAACGTTGCGCGGGTTGTACAAGTGCGCACGCTGCCAGTCATCGGAGTAACGACCGCCTACGCGGGCCAGGTCCGGACCGGTACGCTTGGAACCCCACAGGAACGGGTGGTCCCAAACGCTTTCACCGGCTACCGAGTAGTGGCCGTAACGTTCGGTTTCAGCGCGGAACGGACGGATCATCTGCGAGTGGCAGCCGACACAACCGTTGGCGATATAGATGTCACGGCCTTCCAGTTCAAGGGCGGTACGAGGTTTCATGCCCTCGACCGGCTTATTGGTGACGTCCTGGAAAAACAGCGGAACGATCTGGGTCAGGCCGCCAATGCTGACGGCGATGACCATGAAGAAGGCCAGCAGGCCAATATTCTTCTCGACTGCTTCATGCTTCATCAGTGAGCTCCAACTACGGCAATCTGTTCGGCGGCTTTGGCTTCAGCCGGGTTCGAGGCGCGTACGGTACGGAATACGTTGTAGGCCATGAACAGCATGCCGGTGGCGAAGAATGCACCGCCCAGGGCGCGGACGATGAAGCCCGGGTGGCTGGCTTGCAGCGCTTCAACGAACGAGTAGGTCAGGGTGCCGTCGTCGTTGATTGCACGCCACATCAGGCCCTGAGTGATGCCGTTTACCCACATCGAGGCGATGTAGAGCACGGTACCGATGGTCGCGAGCCAGAAGTGGGTGTTGATCAGGCCGGTGCTGTGCATCTGCTGGCGACCGAACAGTTTCGGGATCATGTGGTAGATCGCGCCGATCGAGATCATCGCTACCCAGCCCAAGGCACCGGCGTGTACGTGGCCGATGGTCCAGTCAGTGTAGTGAGACAGCGAGTTGACGGTCTTGATGGCCATCATCGGGCCTTCGAAGGTCGACATGCCGTAGAACGCCAGGGATACGACCAGGAAACGCAGGATCGGGTCGGTGCGCAGCTTATGCCAGGCGCCCGACAGGGTCATCATGCCGTTGATCATGCCGCCCCAGCTCGGTGCCAGCAGGATGATCGACATCGCCATGCCCAGGGACTGAGCCCAGTCCGGCAGTGCGGTGTAGTGCAGGTGGTGAGGACCGGCCCAGATGTACAGGGTGATCAGTGCCCAGAAGTGCACGATCGACAGGCGATAGGAGTAGATCGGACGCTCGGCCTGTTTAGGCACGAAGTAGTACATCATCCCCAGGAAGCCGGTGGTCAGGAAGAAACCTACCGCGTTGTGGCCGTACCACCACTGGATCATGGCATCGGTCGCACCGGCGTAGGCCGAGTAGGACTTGAAGAAGCTGACCGGCAGGGAGGCGTGGTTGACGATGTGCAGCATCGCCGTCACGACGATGAAGGCACCGTAGAACCAGTTGCCCACATAGATGTGCTTGGTCTTGCGCTTGACGATGGTGCCGAAGAACACCAGACCGTAGGTGACCCAGACGATGGCCAGCAGAATGGCAATAGGCCATTCCAGTTCGGCGTATTCCTTGCTGGTGGTGTAACCCAATGGCAAGGAGATGCCTGCACCGACAATCACCGCTTGCCAGCCCCAGAAGGTGAAGGCCGCGAGGCTGTCGGAAATCAGTCGCGTTTGGCAGGTTCGCTGCACGACGTAATAAGAAGTGGCAAACAATGCACATCCACCGAAGGCGAAAATCACCAGGTTGGTGTGCAGTGGGCGCAGGCGTCCAAAGCTCGTCCACGGCAGGTCGAAGTTCAACTCCGGCCAGACCAGTTGCGAGGCGATGAAGACACCGAGCCCCATGCCAAGGATCCCCCAGACCACCGTCATGATGGCGAACTGGCGGACTACCTTATAGTTATAAGCAGTCGGACTGATTGCTGTGCTCATTCTAAGGTTCCACGGTTTGGGTGTTTTATTAGGGATAAAAATCGGCCGCAAGTATGGAGAAAGCGGGGGGTCATTGCAACGCGCCATGACCTGGGTCAATGCTTTCAAAAGCTGATTCTGCGGCCTTTCCATGCGCCGCGTAGGGACAAAATTGCCTGGGGGCAAAATGTCTCGGCGGACGAAAAAGGCGAGGGGGGTCGGGTCGGTTGTAACTGGGCGTGTTCAAACGAAGCGCGCAGGTGACAGACGGCAACTTGCGCGACAGCCGGTAACTACCAGCCTTTGCGGCCTGTCATCGAACAGATTCGTCGAACGCATCCGGTACGGTTGACCTGTGACCGGCTGTTGCCAGTCCGCTTCGGAGCAAGCTTAGACGTGAATTCAGAGAATCGAAAGGAGGGGGTGCGCGGGGTGCGACAATGGGTCGCAAAGGGGCAGCTGCAAGCTTCAAGCTGCAAGCTTCAAGAGGGGGTCTTGTCGCTCGCAGCTTTTGCTTTTGCTTTTGCTTTTGCTTTTACTTGCGGCTTGTAGCTTACCGCTTGCTGTCACTGCTCTCGCTTGTAGCTTGAGGCTTGGCGCTCAGGCTATACACATAAGCGGCCAGCAGTTGCACCTTGTCGTTGCCCAGCAGTTCGTTCTGCGCCGGCATGTGCCCCTGGCGACCATGGCGAATGGTCTGTTGCAGCTGGGCCAGGCTAGTGCCGTAGATGAACGCCGCCGGTTGTGTCAGGTTGGGCGCGCCCATCATTTCCATGCCCTGGCCTTTTGCCCCGTGACACGCTACGCAAGTGGTGCTGAACGCTTGCTGTCCGGCGACAAGGTCGGCGCCGCTGTCTGCCGGCAGCGGCAGGCCGGCCAGTTCGTGACGAACATATGCCGCGACGTTTTTCACCCCTGCATCGCCCAGCACTTCACCCCAGGCTGGCATCGCTGCCATCCGGCCACCCATGATGGTGGTCTTGATGGCTTCGGCACTGCCGCCCCAGCGCCAGGCGCTGTCGGCCAGGTTAGGGAAGCCGAACGCACCCTTGGCGTCCGAACCGTGGCACACCGAGCAGTTGGAGGCGAACAGGCGACCGCCCATTTTCAGTGCTTGTGGGTCTTTTGCCACTTCTTCCACGGGCATGGCTGCAAACTTGGCGAAGATCGGCCCGAACTTCGCGTCGGCCTTGGCCATTTCCTTTTCCCACTCGTGGGCGCCCGTCCAGCCGTTCTCGTAACCGGGCAAGATGCCTTTCCAGTTACCCAGGCCCGGATAGAGGATCAGGTAGCCGACGGCAAACACCAGGGTGCCGGCGAACAACAGGAACCACCATTGTGGCAATGGATTGTCGTATTCCTCGATGCCGTCGAAGGCATGGCCCATGGTCTGGTCGACACTGCCCTTGGTTTCGCCCTTGCGGGTGCCGATCAACAGCCAGGTCAGGCCGATCAGGCTGCCGATGGTCAGTACGCAGATCCACGTACTCCAGAAGGTCGTCATGGCCGAATGCTCCTTGTTGCAGGCTCTTGAGAGTGAGCGTCATCTGGTTGAATCAGCGGCTCGTCGGCGAACGGCAGCAGCCGTGCCTGGGCGAACTCCGGATTGCGTTTGCTGTTGAACACCCACAGCGACAGGCCGATGAAGGCGATCATCACCACCAGCGTACCCAGGCCGCGGATCATTCCTGTATCGAGTTCAAAACCCATGGCTCACCTCTTGCTCTTGATCGCAGTGCCCAGCACTTGCAGGTAGGAGACCAGTGCGTCCATCTCGGTCTTGCCCTTGAGGGTCGCGACTGAGCCTGCGATGTCTTCGTCGGTGTACGGAACGCCAAGGGTGCGCATGACCTTGATCTTGGTTTCGGTGTTGCTGCTGTCCACCGGCTGGGTGACCAGCCACGGGTAGGCGGGCATCTTCGATTCCGGTACCACGTTGCGCGGGTTGTACAGGTGCGCGCGGTGCCAGTCATCGGAGTAGCGGCCGCCGACACGGGCCAGGTCCGGACCGGTGCGCTTGGAACCCCACAGGAACGGGTGATCCCAGACGCTTTCACCGGCCACCGAGTAGTGGCCGTAGCGCTCGGTCTCGGCGCGGAACGGGCGGACCATCTGCGAGTGGCACTGTACGCAACCCTCGCGGATGTAGATGTCACGGCCTTCCAGTTGCAGGGCGGTATAGGGTTTCATGCCGGCGACCGGCTTGTTGGTGACGTCCTGGAAGAACAGCGGGACGATCTGGGTCAGACCGCCGATGCTCACCGCAAACACCATCAGCAGCAGGAGCAGGCCGACGTTTTTCTCAATCGTTTCGTGTTTCATGGCGGACTCCTCAGGCCATCTGCGCTGCGGCGGCGATTTCGGCTGGTTGTGCCTCACGCACGGTGCGCCAGGTGTTGTAGGCCATCAGGAACATGCCGCTCAGGAAGATAGCGCCACCCACCAGCCGCACGATGAAGCCAGGGTGGCTGGCCACCAGGGTTTCGACGAAGGAGTAGGTCAGCGTGCCGTCTTCGTTGATCGCGCGCCACATCAGGCCCTGGGCGATGCCGTTGACCCACATCGACGCGATGTAGAGCACGGTGCCGATGGTGGCGAGCCAGAAGTGCGCGTTGATCAGGCCGAGGCTGTGCATCTGCTGGCGGCCGAAGATTTTCGGGATCATGTGGTACAGCGCGCCGATGGAAATCATCGCTACCCAGCCCAGGGCGCCGGCGTGTACGTGGCCGATGGTCCAGTCGGTGTAGTGGGAGAGGGCGTTGACGGTCTTGATGGCCATCATCGGGCCTTCGAAGGTCGACATGCCGTAGAACGCCAGGGACACCACCAAAAAGCGCAGGATCGGGTCGCTGCGCAGCTTATGCCAGGCACCCGATAGGGTCATCATGCCGTTGATCATGCCGCCCCAGCTTGGTGCCAGCAGAATCAGCGACATCACCATGCCCAGGGACTGGGCCCAGTCCGGCAGGGCGGTGTAGTGCAGGTGGTGAGGGCCGGCCCAGATGTACAGGGTGATCAGTGCCCAGAAGTGCACGATCGACAGGCGATAGGAGTACACCGGGCGCTCGGCCTGTTTCGGCACGAAGTAGTACATCATCCCCAGGAAGCCTGCGGTCAGGAAGAAACCGACCGCGTTGTGGCCGTACCACCACTGCACCATCGCATCGGTTGCACCGGCGTAGGCGGAGTAGGACTTGGTCAGGCTCACCGGCAGTTCGGCATTGTTGACGATGTGCAGGATGGCGACGGTGATGATGAAGGCACCGAAGAACCAGTTACCGACGTAGATGTGCTTGGTCTTGCGCTTGATCAGCGTGCCGAAGAACACGATGGCGTAGGCAACCCAGACAATGGTGATCAGGATATCGATCGGCCATTCCAGCTCGGCGTACTCCTTGGAGCTGGTGTAGCCCAGCGGCAGGGTGATGGCCGCCAGTACGATCACCAGTTGCCAGCCCCAGAAGGTGAACGCCGCGATTTTCGGCGCGAACAGCTGGGTCTGGCAGGTGCGTTGCACGGAGTAGAACGAGGCGGCAAACAGGGCGCAGCCGCCAAAGGCGAAGATCACCGCGTTGGTGTGCAGCGGGCGCAAGCGACCGAAGCTGGTCCAGGGTAAATCGAAGTTCAGTTCGGGCCAGACCAATTGAGCTGCGAGAAAAACCCCGAGCCCCATGCCGACGATGCCCCACACCACCGTCATAATGGCGAATTGGCGGACCACCTTGTAGTTATAGGCGGTACTTAAAGAAGTGTTCATGGTTCCCCATCCACGGTTCAGCCGAAGTGAAGCGTCCGCGCAAGGCGATGACGCTCCCTTCGCCTGGAGTTATAGGCAGATTAAAAGCGAGGCAAGCATGGACAAAGAGCACGGGGCCAGTATTGACGGGGATCAATGGGCGCAGTGTGTGCGAGAGCAGGGATGGCTGTGGAATCGCGCCTGCGGACCGCTGCCGGACGCGGCGCCGACCCTGATCCTGGCCCATGGCGCGGGCGCGCCGATGGGCAGCGATTTCATGACTGACATCGCTGCGCGCCTTGCTGCCCGTGGCGTCAACGTACTGCGCTTCGAGTTCCCGTACATGGCCCAGCGACGTATCGACGGCGGCAAGCGCCCACCCAACCCTGCACCGAAACTGCTGGAGTGTTGGCGCGAGGTGTATGCCGTGGTGCGACGCCATGTCACTGGGCGTCTGGCGATCGGTGGCAAGTCCATGGGCGGGCGGATGGCCAGCCTGCTGGCCGATGAATTGGGCGCGGACGGGCTGGTGTGCCTGGGCTATCCGTTCTATGCGGTGGGCAAGCCGGAGAAACCCCGGGTGGAGCATCTGGCCGAGCTCAAGACCCCGACCTTGATTGTGCAGGGGGAGCGGGATGCGCTGGGCAACCGCCAGGCGGTGGAAGGCTACACACTGTCGCCGAACATCGAGCTGATGTGGCTGGTGGCGGGGGATCATGACTTGAAGCCGTTGAAGGCTTCGGGGTTTAGCCATGAGCAGCATTTGGAAGCGGCGGCTGCGAAGGTCGCAGGTTTTTTACAGGGTTTGTGATGATCGTTCCCACGCTCTGAACTGACCCCCAAAGGTTGGACACAACCTTTGGGGGGTGACAGGCCTAGCGGTTAAACCGTTCCACCAGCGAGTACTGGGTATTCGCTGTCCTGGTCAGCTCTTCACTCAACAGTGCCGAGCTCTGTGCCTGTTCCGAGGTGTGGTCGGCCAGTTGGGAAATGTTGCTGATGTTACGGCTGATCTCTTCGGCAACCGCGCTCTGCTCTTCAGTCGCGGCGGCGATCTGGGTGGTCATGTCGGTGATGTTGGCCACCGCTTCACTGATGCCGACCAGCGCCTGGTCTGCTTCCAGGACCCGTGCCACACCTTCTTCAGCCTGACGGTGCCCGGCTTCCATGGTCTGTACCGCGGTGCTGGCGGTTTGCTGGAGCTTGGCGATCAGGTTGTGGATCTGCCCGGTCGATTCAGCGGTGCGTTGTGCCAGTTGTCGAACTTCGTCGGCCACTACCGCAAAGCCACGTCCCATCTCGCCGGCGCGAGCCGCTTCGATGGCGGCGTTCAAGGCCAGCAGGTTGGTCTGGTCGGCAATGCCTTTGATCACATCGACCACGCCACCGATTTCGTCGCTGTCCTTGGCCAGTTGGGTGACGGTGAGGCCGGTCTCTCCCACCACCGCCGACAGGCGCTGGATGGCGTCGCGGGTTTCGCCGGCGATGTCACGCCCGCGCCCGGTCAGGCGGTTGGCTTCCTGGGTGGCGTCCGCCGTGCGCTGCACGTGGCTGGCAACTTCCTGGGTGGTCGCGGCCATCTGGTTGACGGCAGTGGCCACTTGTTCGGTTTCGACGCGCTGGCGCTCCAGGCCGCTGGAACTGTTGTGTGCCAGGGTATCGGACTGGCGCGCCTGATCGGTCAGGTGCTCGGCGGTGTCCTGCAGACGGGTCAGGCAGGTCCTGAGGCGAGCTTCCTGGCTGAGGATCGACATCTCCAGGCGCGCCTGGGCGCCGCGGCTGTCGGTGTACATCTGGGCGATCAGCGGGTCGGAGGTGGTCTGTTCGGCCAGGCGCAGCAGGCGCTTGATGCCGCGTTGTTGCCAGCTCAGCCCCAGCAGACCCAGCGGCACGCAAAGGCCGGCGGCCAGGGCAAAGCCCCATTGCGAGTTCAGCGTGGCGCCGATCATGAAGCTCAACTGGCTGACCAGAATGAACGGAAGCCAGTCCTGCAACACCGGCAGCCATGTGTCGCGTTTAGGGATAGCCGACTTGCCCTGGTTGATGCGTTGATAGAGCGCTTCGGCGCGGCGGATCTGTTCGGCGGTGGGCTTGACCCGCACCGACTCGTAACCGACCACCTGATTGCCGTCGAACACCGGTGTGACATAGGCGTTCACCCAGTAGTGGTCACCGGTCTTGCAGCGATTCTTGACAATGCCCATCCATGGCAAGCCTTGTTTCAGTGTGCCCCACATGTGCGCGAACACCGCTGCCGGAACGTCAGGGTGACGGACCAGGTTGTGCGGTGCACGGATCAGCTCCTCGCGAGAAAACCCGCTGATCTCGACGAAGGCGTCGTTGCAGTAGGTGATCACGCCCTTGGCATCGGTTGTGGAAATCAACCGTTGCTGAGCCGGGAAGGTCCGTTCGCGTTGTGTAATGGGCTGGTTATTACGCATGGCTTTTTCAATCCGCAAGGCTTTGACAGGGTGTCGGCATGGCGGGCGAATTATTGAAAATTTTTTTCAATTGTTGGCACTGCGTCGCAAAACGACCGATGCGTCAGCGGGCGAGCATCGGGTAGCTGAACAGACCGAAATGCAGCAGGTTCAGGCCAAAATGCGTGGCGATCGCAGCAGCCAGTCCGCCGAAGCGGTAGGCCAGGCCATAACCGACGCCGGCCAGGCCCGCGAGCAGCACCCACTGCCAGCCCGCGCCCAGGTGCGCCAGGCCGAACAACAACGAGGCGAGCAGCAACGCCAGGTGCTCGCCATAAGGCAGGTGCTTGAAGTGCCGGCTCAGGCCACCTTGAATGTAGCCACGAAACAGGGCTTCCTCGACCAGGGTCACCAGCAACAGATTGTTGAGCACCCACAACCAGGCCTGGTCTGGCCATTTTGGTGCCCAGTTGATCATGCCCAGCAACAGTGCGCCGCCAAGACCCAGCGTTGCGCTCAAGATCAATGCCGCGGCTGTGGCGCGAATGGCCTGGGGCAGCGAGCGCCGGCCGAGGATCCACGGGCAGGCCAGCAACAGCCAGAAGCCGATCAGTGGCTTGTCCAGATTCAGGTACAGGACGAAGGTGACGGCGTCGTCCGTGAAGCGCTGCGGGTTGATCCCGCGGCCATTGTAGAAACCGGGCAGCCAGTGCAGCGCCAGCGCCAGGGTCATCACGATGAACAAGGCGTGGCCCAGGTAGCGACCGATGAGCACCTGTCGCTGATGTACGGCATAACCGGCGAACAGCAACAGGCTGAAGGAGATGACGGCCAACCCGCCGAGTCGACCATAGGCCAGCGCCATGCCGTAACCCATGGAGAGGAGTGCCAGGTACGTCCATGGCAAGGCAAGCATGTGCAGTCCTTACGCGCCTACGGGGCGGGGGTGTTTGCGGGGGCGCAATTATAAACAGCGAACCTACAAAAACACCGCCCTGAGGCGGTGTCTTTGTGGGAGGGGTGTTATGAGGCAATCAATTGTCGCAACACGTAGTGCAAAATCCCTCCGGCCTTGAAGTATTCCACTTCGTTGAGGGTGTCGATCCGGCACAGCACTTCGATTTTTTCGCTGCTGCCGTCCTCACGGGTGATCACCAGGGGCAGGTTCATTCGTGGCGTGAGCTCGACCTGGCTCAGGCCCTCAATGCTGAATGTCTCTTTGCCCGTGAGGTTGAGGCTCTTGCGGTTCTGGTCGAGCTTGAACTGCAGCGGCAGGACGCCCATGCCCACCAGGTTGGAGCGGTGGATCCGCTCGAAGCTTTCGGCGATGACCGCCTTGACCCCCAGAAGATTGGTGCCCTTGGCGGCCCAGTCGCGGCTGGAGCCGGTGCCGTATTCCTGGCCTGCGATTACCACCAGCGGGGTGCCCTCGGCTTGATAGCGCATGGCGGCATCGTAGATGGCCAGCTTCTCGCCACTGGGAATGTGCAAGGTGTTGCCGCCTTCTTCGCCGCCGAGCATTTCGTTGCGGATCCGGATATTGGCGAAGGTGCCGCGCATCATCACCTCATGGTTGCCGCGCCGTGAGCCATAGGAGTTGAAGTCTCGCGGCTCCACGCCTTGTTCGCGCAGGTAGTGGCCGGCCGGGCTGTCGACCTTGATGTTGCCAGCGGGGGAGATGTGGTCGGTGGTTACCGAGTCGCCGAGCAGGGCCAGGACCCGGGCGCCGCTGATGTCCTGAATCACCGGCAGGGGGCCGGCGATGTCGTCGAAGAACGGCGGGTGCTGGATGTAGGTCGAGTCCTTCTGCCAGACATAAGTGGCGGCCTGCGGCACCTGGATGGCTTGCCACTGTGCGTCGCCGGCAAAGACTTCGGCGTACTCCTTGTGGAACATGGCGGTGTTGACCTGATTCACCGCGTCGGCAATCTCCTGGGTGCTGGGCCAGATATCCCGCAGGTACACCGGGTTGCCGTCCTTGTCATTGCCCAGGGACTCGCTGCTGATATCGATGCGTACGGTGCCGGCCAAAGCATAGGCCACCACCAGGGGCGGGGAGGCCAGCCAGTTGGTTTTCACCAGCGGATGCACCCGGCCTTCGAAGTTGCGGTTGCCGGACAGGACCGAGGCCACGGTGAGGTCAGAGCTCTGGATGGCTTTTTCAATCGGTTCGGGCAGCGGTCCGGAGTTGCCGATGCAGGTGGTACAGCCATAGCCGACCAGGGCAAAACCCAGTTGGTCGAGGTACTGGGTCAGGCCCGCAGCCTTGTAGTAGTCGGTGACCACCTTGGAGCCGGGGGCCAGCGAACTCTTGACCCAAGGTTTGCGCTTGAGGCCTTTTTCCACGGCCTTTTTTGCCAACAGGCCTGCCGCCATCATCACGCTCGGGTTGGAGGTGTTGGTGCAGGAGGTGATGGCGGCAATCACCACGGCGCCGTTTTTCAGGCGGTGGGTGTAGCCCTCAAAATGGTAGTCAGCCTCACCGATCAGGTCGGCATTGCCCACGGCAACGCCACCGCCGCCTTCGCTCTCCAGGCGACTTTCTTCCTTGCTGGTGGGTTTGATCTGTAGCCCGAGGAAGTCGTTGAACGCCTGGCCGACATTCGGCAGCGACACCCGGTCCTGTGGACGTTTCGGCCCCGCCAGGCTGGCTTCGACGCTGCCCATGTCCAGCGCCAGGCTGTCGGTGAACACCGGTTCCTTGCCCGGCAGGCGCCACAGGCCCTGGGCCTTGCAGTAGGCCTCCACCAGCTTGACCACCGCCGTGGGGCGGCCGGACAGGCGCAGGTAGTCCAGCGTCACCTCGTCCACCGGGAAGAATCCGCAGGTGGCGCCGTACTCCGGGGCCATGTTGGCGATGGTCGCGCGGTCGGCCAGCGGCAGATCGGCGAGGCCGTCACCATAGAATTCGACGAATTTGCCCACCACGCCTTTCTTGCGCAGCATCTGGGTGACGGTCAGCACCAGGTCGGTGGCGGTGATGCCTTCCTTGAGCTTGCCGGTGAGTTTGAAGCCGATCACTTCCGGGATCAGCATCGACACGGGCTGGCCGAGCATCGCCGCCTCTGCCTCGATGCCGCCCACGCCCCAGCCGAGTACGCCGAGGCCGTTGATCATGGTGGTGTGGGAGTCGGTGCCCACCAGGGTGTCCGGGAAGGCATAGGTGCGACCGTCTTCGTCCTTGGTCCACACCGTGCGCCCCAGGTATTCCAGGTTCACCTGGTGGCAGATACCGGTGCCGGGGGGGACCACGCTGAAGTTGTCGAAGGCACTTTGCCCCCAGCGCAGGAAGGCATAACGCTCACCGTTGCGCTGCATCTCGATGTCGACGTTCTGTTCAAAGGCGCGGCTACTGGCAAACTTGTCGACCATCACCGAGTGGTCGATCACCAGGTCAACCGGCGACAGTGGATTGATCCGCTGCGGGTCGCCACCGGCCCTGGCCATGGCGGCGCGCATGGCGGCCAGGTCGACCACGGCCGGGACGCCAGTGAAGTCCTGCATCAGGACCCGTGCGGGGCGGTACTGGATTTCCCGGTCGCTGCGGCGTTCCTTGAGCCAGTCGGCGAGGGCCTTGAGGTCGGCACCGGTGACGGTCTTGTCGTCCTCCCAGCGCAGCAGGTTTTCCAGCAGGACTTTGAGCGACATCGGTAGTTTGTCGAGATCGCCCAGGCTCCTGGCGGCGTGCGGGAGGCTGAAATAGTGGTAGGTCTTGTCGTCTATTTCCAGTGTCTCAAGGGTTTTCAGGCTATCGAGGGACGGCATTGAAATGACTCCTTTGGGTCCGCACGGCTACGGACTGACGGAACGGACAGAGCTTTAAACCTAGCCCTGTTTCAAGTAGCTGGCTAATAACCGGACTCTATGGGCAGGTCCAGCGTTGCGAAGTCAGCTATCATGCGCCGGTTTTCGTGACAGGCTTTGCTACAGGGCAAGTTTGCGCGCATTTGCCCAGGAGATTTAATGAACATCCTCTTTATGCATTGCCGGCCAGGCTTCGAAGGTGAAGTCTGCTCCGAGATAGCCGAGCACGCCGCGCGCTTGAACGTGGCCGGTTATGCCAAGGCCAAGACCGGTGCTGCGTGCGCCGAGTTTGTCTGCACGGAAGAAGACGGCGCCGAACGATTGATGCGCGGCCAGCGTTTCTCGCAGTTGATCTTTCCACGGCAATGGGCCCGTGGGATGTTTATCGACCTGCCGGAAACCGACCGCATCAGCGTGATCCTGGCGCACATGGCGGATTTCCCGGTGTGCGGCAGCTTGTGGCTGGAAATGGTCGACACCAACGACGGCAAAGAGCTGTCGAACTTCTGCAAAAAGTTCGAAGTCCATCTGCGCAAGGCACTGATGGCCGCCGGCAAGCTGGTGGAAGATGCCCAAAAACCGCGTCTGTTGCTGACTTTCAAAAGCGGTCGTGAAGTGTTCATGGGCCTGGCCGAGTCCAACAACTCGGCCATGTGGCCGATGGGCATTCCGCGCTTGAAGTTCCCCCGTGAAGCGCCAAGCCGCTCCACCCTGAAGCTGGAAGAGGCCTGGCACCACTTTATCCCGCGTGATCAGTGGGACGAGCGCTTGCACAGTGACATGACTGGTGTCGACCTGGGTGCCGCCCCTGGCGGCTGGACCTGGCAACTGGTCAACCGCGGCATGCTGGTGACCGCCATCGACAACGGCCCGATGGCCGAAAGCCTGATGGACACCGGGCTGGTGCAGCACTTGATGGCCGACGGTTTTACCTTCAAGCCCAAACAGCCGGTGGACTGGATGGTCTGCGACATTGTCGAGAAACCGGCGCGCAACGCGGCGATGCTGGAAGAGTGGATCGGCGACGGACATTGC
Organism: Pseudomonas sp. Irchel s3a18; assembly: GCF_900187535.1. Classification (NCBI taxonomy): domain Bacteria; kingdom Pseudomonadati; phylum Pseudomonadota; class Gammaproteobacteria; order Pseudomonadales; family Pseudomonadaceae; genus Pseudomonas; species Pseudomonas sp. Irchel s3a18. Next base: position 206,044 of record NZ_FYDV01000003.1, read on the forward strand.
CGCGAAGCGGTGGTCAACCTGAAGCTGCCGATGAAACAGCGTTACGCTGAAGTGAAGCGCCTGCTCGAGCGTATCGAGGAAGGCTTCAAGGCACGTGGCATCAAGGTCGACATCGGCTGCAAGCAGCTGTACCACGACCGTGAGGAAGTGACCTGTCATTTGCGTCGGCATGATGTGAGCAAGCCGAAGAGACGCTGATTTCCGCGGACCAGGCTTTTGTGGCGAGGGGAGCCAGCTCCCTCGCCACAGGTACAGTTTGCATGCGCTGTTAACGCATCCGGTTTTGCGCGACAATGCCGGCCAGTTTCAGGAGTTAACCATGAGTGAAATGATCAATGCGCCGGTAGACGGCACCCTCGACGCCACTGGCCTCAATTGCCCGGAACCGGTGATGATGCTGCACCAGCACATCCGCGACCTGGTGCCTGGCGGCCTGCTCAAGGTGATTGCCACTGATCCGTCGACCCGTCGCGACATCCCCAAGTTTTGCGTGTTTCTGGACCATGAGCTGGTCGGGCAGCATGAAGATGCCGGGACCTTTCTGTACTGGATTCGCAAGAAGTCCGTTTAGCGAGCGCTTGTAGGGCTGTCAGTCAGACGTGTAGGAGCGAGCGCGCTCGCGATGGACGTCAACGATAACGCGTATTTTCTGGGTAAACGCGTTGCTCTGGAGTTCATCGCGAGCGCTCGAACGTCGACCGGCTGCTCCTACAAGGGTCAGCGTTCGTTCAATTGACTGATGCGTATCCGCTTGCGTGAACTGCGCACCAGCCGGATCGACAGCATCAACGCCGCGCAACTCAAGCCGGCAATCAACCCCTCCCACAGTCCGCTCGGGCCGCTGGCCGGGCCGAACCAGTCGGTCAGCCCCAGTACGTAGCCCACCGGCAAGCCAATGCCCCAGTAGGCAAACAGCGTCAGGATCATGGTCACCCGGGTGTCCTGGTAGCCGCGCAAGGCGCCCGCGCAGATCACCTGGATCGCATCGGAGAACTGGTACAGCGCCGCATACACGATCAGCATCGAGGCGATCTGGATCACCGCCTTGTCGGGGGTGTAGATCGAGGCGATGGGCTCGCGCAGCAGCAGGATCAGGCTCGCCGAGAACGCCGCGAACACCAGTGCCGCGCCCAGCCCGACCTTGGCCGCGAAGCGCGCCTGATACGGGTCACCGGCCCCCAGTGCCTGGCCCACTCGCACGGTGACCGCCATGCCCAGTGAATAAGGAATCATGAACAGCAACGAACTGATGTTCAGGGCAATCTGGTGCCCGGCCACCACAGTCGAGCCGAGGCTGCCGATCAGCAGGGCAATGACCGCGAAGATGCTGGACTCGGCGAAGACGGCGATACCAATTGGCAAGCCGATGCTGACCAGGCGCTTGATCACGGCCCACTGCGGGCGATCGAAACGCACCAGCACGCGGGTACGGGCATAGACGGGCGCCCAGCGGGTCCATCCGGCCATGCTCAGGGCCATGAACCACATGACGATGCCACTGGCCCAGCCACAGCCGACGCCACCCAGGGCAGGCAGGCCGAAATGGCCATAGATCAGCGCATAGTTCAGCGGGATGTTGAGCAGCAGGCCGCACAGGCCAATGACCATGCTTGGGCGGGTGCGGCCCATGCCATCGCTGTAGCAGCGCAGTACGTAATAGAAGGCAATGCCCGGCAAGCCGAAGGCGATACCGTGCAGGTAGCCCATGCTCGGTTCGATCAGCTGTGGGTCGACTTTCATCCAGTGCAGGATCGGCTCTGCGCTGAGCAGCAGGCCGCTGCCCATCAGTCCGACACAGAGTGCCAGCCACAAGGCCTGGCGTGCCAGCGGACCGATCTCGTCGAACTGCTCTGCACCAAAGCGTTGGGCAATCTTGGGTGTGGTCGCCAGCAGCACGCCGGACATCAGCAGGTAAATCGGGATCCAGATCGAATTGCCCAGGGCCACCGCAGCCAGGTCCCGTGGGCTCACCCTGCCGGCCATCACCGCATCGACGAAACCCATGGCCGTGGTGGCCAGTTGCGCGATGATGATCGGCACGGCCAGGCCAAGCAGTCCTTTGAGCTCCAGGCGAACCCGGGCCGGGCGGGGGAGGGAAGTAGCGGCGAGGCTTTCAGTCACAGAGTTCACAGGCGAAGCGTCCAGAAGGTGTTGATGCGCAAAGCGACGCATTCTACGCCTTTGACACAGCGGTCAGGAAAACTCCCGTGTTAGGGATTTGTAAACCTCGACTGACGGGAGCTGCGCTACACTGCCGATCCGCCAAAGGAGCCTGCCATGCTGATTGTTGCCGACGAAAATATCCCGCTGCTCGATGCCTTTTTTCAAGGGTTCGGCGAAATCCGCCGTGTGCCGGGACGCTCCATCGACCGTGCCACGGTCGAGCAGGCCGATGTGCTGCTCGTGCGCTCGGTGACCAACGTCAGTCGCGCGTTGCTCGAAGGCAGCAAGGTACGGTTTGTCGGCACCTGCACCATCGGCACGGATCACCTGGATCTGGATTATTTCCAGCAGGCCGGCATCACCTGGTCCAGTGCGCCGGGTTGCAATGCGCGAGGGGTGGTCGATTACGTGCTCGGCAGTCTGCTGACCCTGGCCGAGATCGAAGGCGTGACGTTGACCGAGCGCACCTATGGCGTGGTCGGGGCCGGTGAGGTGGGCGGGCGACTGGTCAAGGTGCTCAAGGGGCTGGGCTGGAACGTGCTGGTCTGCGATCCGCCGCGCCAGGCCGTCGAAGGCGGTGATTACGTCAGTCTGGAGCAGATCGTTGCACAGTGTGACGTCATCAGCCTGCACACCCCGCTGACCAAGAGTGCCGAGCAGCCTACCTGGCACCTGTTCGATGAGCCACGTTTGCGGCAGCTCAAGCCAGGCGCCTGGCTGATCAACGCCAGCCGTGGCCCGGTGGTGGATAACAGCGCGCTGCGCGAAGTCTTGCTGGAGCGCGAGGACCTGCAGGCGGTGCTGGATGTGTGGGAGGGCGAGCCGAGTGTGGATATCGCCCTGGCGGAACTGTGCGTGATCGCCACCCCGCATATCGCCGGCTACAGCCTGGATGGCAAGCAGCGCGGGACCGCGCAGATCTACCAGGCGCTTTGCCAGTTCCTCGGCCAGCCCGCGACGGTTTCCCTGGATGATCTGCTGCCGGCGCCGTGGCTGGCACAGGTCAGCCTGAACGCCAGCAGTGATCCCGCCTGGGCCCTGGCAATGCTGTGCCGCGGGGTGTACGACCCGCGCCGTGACGATGCGGACTTTCGTCGCAGCCTGGTCGTCAGCGGTGCCGAACAACGCACGGCATTCGACCTGTTGCGCAAGCACTACCCTGAGCGACGCGAAATTGACGGGCTGAAGGTGCGGATCGAGGGTGATTCGCCGGCATTGCGGCAGATCGTGACGGCGCTGGGTGCGCAAGCAGTCTGAGTTATTTACGCCCATAAAAAACCCGGCCGATAGGGGCCGGGTCGGAAGACGTAAGGCTATGTATCAATCTTGCTTGGCAGGCTTGACCAATCGCTGTTCCAGTTCGCGGCAAGCGCTCTGGATCATGGCTTCAGTGATCGGTACTTCGCGGCCCTGAGCATCAATAATCGAGCACCCCAGAGACTGGTCTGGCTGCGTGCGGATCACTTGAATCTTGTCATCGCTGCTGTGTTGCAAGGACATGGCCTGTCTCCTCATCAGGTTGTGCGCATAGTGTAGATCCGCCAAATGACCACGCTGTGACAGCTCCCCACAGGCGATGAGGCGGTCTATTCAGTCCATCAGAAATAACCTCTGACTGCCAGCCGGACTTTAGACCAATAACAACTAGGCTCTAGTGTCAGCGGTCATATTCAAACCGACTCATTGTGATTTACATCAGTTCAAACGGATTGACCGGTGTAGGCTCATCCTGTTGATCCTTACCGTTGGTCTTTTCGGATGATCCTGATGCTGTCTGCCCGTCACCGCCGCGCCATTCGTCTTTCCGTGCGGTTTATCGCGCCCTATCGTTGGCAGGCGTTGGGCGCCTTGCTGGCGCTGGTCGTCACGGCGGGCATTACCTTGTCTATGGGGCAGGGGATCCGCCTGCTGGTGGATCAGGGCTTCATGACCCGCTCGCCCCACCTGCTCAACCAGAGTATCGGCCTGTTCCTGATGTTGGTGGTGGGGCTGGCGATAGGCACCTTTACCCGGTTTTACCTGGTGTCATGGATCGGCGAGCGCTGCGTGGCCGATATCCGCCGGCAGGTGTTCAACCACTTGATCTACCTGCACCCGGGGTTCTACGAAAACAACCGAAGCTCCGAGATCCAGTCGCGCCTGACGGCCGACACCACGCTGTTGCAAACGGTGATTGGCTCCTCGCTGTCACTGTTCCTGCGCAATGGGTTGATGGTGATCGGCGGCATTGTGCTGCTGTTCATCACCAACCCAAAACTCACCAGCATTGTGGTGGTCGCCTTGCCCCTGGTGCTGGCGCCGATCCTGATTTTCGGGCGGCGGGTGCGTAGCCTGTCGCGCCAGAGCCAGGACCGTATCGCCGATGTCGGCAGTTATGTCTCGGAAACCCTGGGCCAGATCAAAACCGTGCAGGCCTACAACCATCAGGGGCAGGACGAACAACGCTTCGCGGTGACCGTGGAGCAGGCCTTCGATACGGCGCGCAAACGTATCCTGCAGCGGGCCTGGCTGATCACCCTGGTGATCGTCCTGGTGCTGGGGGCGGTCGGGGTGATGCTCTGGGTCGGCGGCATGGACGTGATCGCCGGACGCATCTCCACCGGCGAATTGGCGGCGTTTGTGTTTTACAGCCTGATCGTCGGCGGTGCCTTCGGGACTTTGAGCGAAGTGATTGGTGAATTGCAGCGGGCAGCCGGGGCGGCGGAGCGGATTGCCGAGTTGCTGCGCTCGGAAAACATCATCCAGCCGCCCGTGACTGGCCGGGTGACATTGCCGGATCGGGTGCGCGGCGAGCTGCAACTTGAGGAACTGCGCTTTTGCTACCCGTCACGCCCTGAAAGCTACGCAATCGACGGCTTGAGCCTGGCGATCAAGGCGGGCGAAACCCTGGCGCTGGTCGGCCCTTCGGGTGCGGGCAAGTCGACGGTGTATGACTTGCTGCTGCGCTTCTACGACCCGGCGCAGGGGCGCATTCTGCTCGATGGTGTGCCGCTGACCCGGCTCGACCCTCTGGATGTGCGCCGTTGTTTTGCCCTGGTGTCACAGGCCCCGGCACTGTTTTTCGGCAGCATCGAAGAGAACATTCGCTACGGTAAACCCTCGGCGACGCTGGAGCAGGTCCGGGAGGCGGCGAAGATTGCCTACGCCCACGACTTCATCGAGCAGATGCCCAACGGTTACCAGACCCATCTGGGCGATGGCGGGCTGGGCCTCTCCGGCGGTCAGCGCCAGCGCCTGGCCATCGCTCGGGCGCTGCTGGTGGACGCGCCGATCCTGTTGCTCGACGAAGCCACCAGCGCCCTCGATGCGCAGAGTGAACACCTGATCCAGCAAGCACTGCCCAGCCTGATGAAAAACCGCACCACCCTGGTCATCGCCCATCGCCTGGCCACGGTGAAAAATGCCGACCGGATTGCGGTGATGGATCAAGGCCGGCTGGTGGCGGTGGGGACGCATCAGGAGCTGGTCGTGAGCAATCCGTTGTACGCGCGGCTGGCGGCGCTGCAGTTCAGTGACGGACAGACTGCCCTCACCGACCAGGCAACCGACTAAGTAGAACCCCACAAAAAATGCCCACATCTCGCGATATGGGCATTTTTCTTACGGCCAACCAGAGCGGCTTACAGCTTGCTGCTCTTATTGATCGTCAAAATACCGCTCATGCCAATCCACCAGCGGTTGCGGTGAATTGAGTTTCTGGCCGTAGATCACCGAGTACGACAACACGTTCTGCACGTACTGGCGGGTTTCGTCGAACGGGATGCTCTCCACCCAGACGTCGAAGCTCAGGTGGTCGGCGCCGCGCAGCCATTGGCGGACGCGGCCGGGGCCGGCGTTGTAGGCCGCGGAGGCGAGCACGCGGTTGCCATTGAACTGGCTGTGCACCTGGCTCAGGTAGGCGGCGCCGAGCTGGATGTTTTTCTCCGGATTCAGTACTTGCTGTGGCGAGGCCAGCGGAATGCTGAACTTGCGCGCGGTTTCCTTGGCGGTGGCGGGCATCAACTGCATCAGGCCGCTGGCGCCGACACTGGAGCGGGCATCCTCCATGAAGGCGCTTTCCTGGCGGGTAATGGCGAACACCCAGCTCGAATGCAGGCCACGGACCTTGGCTTCCCTGACCAGGGTGCCGCGGTAGGCCATCGGGAAACGGATGTCCAGGTCGTCCCAGTACTGCGCCTGACTGATGGTACGAATAGCCGGGAAGTACCACTTCAGGTCGTAGGCCAGCTTGGCCTGGGCAACCATTTCGTCACGGTTGAAGCGGCGACTGACGTGGTACCACTCGCGGCGCCCGTCGACGATCTGCCCGCGGGCATGGAACTCCAGTGCGCGGCGAATGCCCGGTGTGTTGCGCACCTTGTTGATCAGTGCCTGGCTCATCACCAGCGGCTTGTGGTTCAGGGAGTACGGTGATTGCGAGCGATCGGCCGCCAGGAAACCGTAGAAGTCCCGCTCGCGGGCGAGGTTGCGGTACAGGGTCTGTGCTTCCGGGTTCTTTGGCTGGGCCAGTTCCAGGCTGCGGGCCTGCCAGTAGCGCCAGCGGTTGGTGGTGGCCAGGTCCTGCGGCAGGCGGAGGGTCAGCTGATAGGCATCGTCCCAGCGGGCCAGGCGCAGCAACAGGCGCAGGCGCCATTCGGATACGGTGTTGTCACGCAGTTCCGGGTCGTACTTGGTCATGACATCAAGGGCGCGGCTGTCGTAGCGACGCGCCAGGGTCAGGCCGATTTCCCGGGCAATGGCGACTTTTTCGTCGCGGGAAAAATGCATGCGGCTGGCGTAATCGTCGAGCAACGCCATGGCCCGCTCCGGATCCTGGCGTGCCAGGCGCCGCAAGCCAAGGCTGACCACATCGCCCATGGCTTCATCGGCGGGGGTAAAGCGCGACGGCTGGTTAAGCAGCTCCGGCTTTTGCGCCACGTCCACCAGCAGGCGGCCACGGGGGGCCAGGGTGGTCATGTTGTTGATCAGACTGTTGGCCAGGGCATAGTTACGGCTCTGGGCGGCCAGTTTGGCGCGTTCCCAGCGCTTCTGCTCGGTCAGTTGGCCTTGGGCGGCCCACTGGGCAAACAGCGCATCACAGGCCGCCGGCTGGGATTTTCCAGTCAGCCAGAGTTTTTCGGTGTTGGCATAGCCTTCAGCCTTGAGATTGTGGCTGATCTGGTATTGGGCGTTGAGGCAGTCCAGCTCAGTGAAGTTGAGCTTGGGGTCGTAGTATTTGACGAAGGTCGACCAGTCGCCGCGCTCGGCCAGCCAGCGCAACCAGCGCAGCTTCATCCAGTTGGCCTGTGGCAGGTCACCGTGTTCGGCGAGGAACTTTTCGATTTCGGCATTGCTCGCGCTTTTCAGTCGCGCGGTCAGCTCGTCATAGGCCAGATAAGGTTCGAGCGGGTAGTCGGCGAGCGCCTGGCTGTAGCGAAAGTACGGGCCGGTGTCACCCTTGGCCAGGGCACGCTTGGCTTCATCGTAGTACTGGCGTTGGGTGGACAGGTCCACCGCCTGAGCGGATTGAGCGGCAGTGGCTGTAAGAAGCAGGCAGGATAAAAAACTGAAAAGGCGACTGCGCATGAGACATCCGGGCAGAGAAATCATGACAAGTGCCGGCTGGTGCCGGCACTGATTACTTGTAGCTTAGCCTTTTGCCAGCAACGGGTGAAAGCTTTGCCGGTTCGGCGGCACAAGTTCGCAACAATTAATGTGCAGAGTGCTTCGGCAGTGAAAATGCCGGCCTTCTGGAGCCTCAAGTCAGGTAGAATGCGCGCCCGGTTTTTGGAGAAGCTCATGACCCTGCTCAAATTCAGCGATGTGTCCCTTGCTTTCGGCGCTATGCCGTTGTTGGACAAGGTGTCCTGGCAGATCGCCCGTGGTGAGCGGGTGTGCATCATCGGCCGCAACGGCACAGGCAAGTCCAGCATGATGAAGCTGGTCAAGGGCGATCAGAAGCCCGATGACGGCTCTGTATGGCGTGCCCCTGGCCTCAAGATCGGCGAATTGCCGCAAGAATTGCCAGTGGCCGACGAGCGGACAGTGTTCGACGTGGTGGCCGAAGGCCTGGACGGTGTGGGCGAGCTGCTTGCGCAGTACCACCACCTGAGCCAGAACATCGTCACCGACGCCGACCTGGACAAGCTGATGCACGTCCAGCACGACCTCGAAGCTCGCGACGGCTGGCGTTTGCAGCAACTGGTCGACAGCACCCTGAGCCGTCTGCAGTTGCCCGCCGACAAGACCCTCGCCGAATTGTCCGGCGGCTGGCGTCGTCGCGTCCTGCTGGCGCAAGCCCTGGTTTCCGAGCCGGACCTGCTGCTGCTCGACGAACCGACCAACCACCTGGACATCGGTGCGATTGCCTGGCTTGAAGAAGCCCTGAAGGATTTCCAGGGCGCCGTGCTGTTCATCACGCACGACCGTTCCTTCCTGCAGAACCTTGCCACGCGCATCCTGGAACTGGATCGTGGCGGCCTGATCGACTGGAACGGCGACTACGCCAGTTTCCTGGTGCACAAGGAAGCCACGCTGGCGGCCGAAGAAACCGCCAACGCGCTGTTCGACAAAAAGCTGGCCCAGGAAGAAGTCTGGATCCGCCAGGGCATCAAGGCCCGTCGCACCCGTAACGAAGGCCGCGTGCGTGCCCTCAAGGCCCTGCGTGTTGAGCGCAGCGAGCGTCGTGAGCGTACCGGCAAGGCCAATATCCAGCTGGACACCGCCGACAAGTCTGGCAAGCAAGTGATGGTCCTCGAGAACGTCAGCTTCGCTCACCCGGACGGCCCGTTCCTGATCAAGGATTTCTCCATGGTCTTGCAGCGCGGCGACCGTATCGGCCTGCTGGGCGCCAACGGTACCGGCAAGACCACCTTGCTGAAACTGATGCTCAACGGCTTGCAGCCGACCAGCGGCACCGTGGAAGAGGGGACGCGCATCGACGTGGCCTACTTCGACCAGTTGCGCCACCAGTTGGACCTGGAAAAGACCGTGATCGACAACGTGGCCGAAGGCCGCGATTTCATCGACATCGACGGCCAGAGCCGCCACGTGCTGAGCTACCTGGGCGACTTCCTGTTCAGCCCGCAGCGTGCCCGCACGCCGGTCAAGGCGCTGTCCGGTGGTGAGCGTGCCCGTCTGTTGCTGGCCAAGCTGTTCAGCAAGCCGGCCAACTTGCTGGTCCTCGACGAACCGACCAACGACCTGGACGTGGAAACCCTTGAGCTGCTGGAAGAGGTCCTGCTGACCTTCAACGGCACCGTGCTGATGGTCAGCCACGACCGGGCATTCCTCGATAACGTGGTCACCAGCACCCTGGTCTTCGAAGGTGAAGGCAAGGTCCGTGAATACGTCGGTGGTTACCAGGACTGGCTGCGTCAGGGTGGCTCGCCGCGCCTGCTGGGCGTGACCGAGAGCAAGTCCGGCAAGGCCGACCTGAACTCTGCCGTGGTCACCGCGGCACCTGCGCCGGCACCGGCTGTTCAGGAAGCACCGGCGGCGAAGAAGAAGCTCAGCTACAAGCTGCAGCGCGAGCTGGAAGCCTTGCCAGGGCAGATCGAGGCCATGGAACAGCAGATCGCTGTGGTTGAGGCCCAGATGGCCGACGCCGGGTTCTATCAGCGTCCTGCTGCCGAAACCGCGACGGTGATCGCCCAGTTGGAGCAGTTGCAGGCTGAGCATGACGTGATGGTCGAGCGTTGGGCCGAGCTGGATGCCTGAGTGATCCTGCGATAAAAAAGCCCGGCGTTCAGTGATGAACGCCGGGCTTTTCATATGGGATGGGATCTGGCGCGTTCTCCCTGTAGGAGCGAGCGCGCTCGCGAAAAACCCAAGGTAAATGCGGTTCTTCGGTTTCACCGCGTTATTGTTGGCGCCCATCGCGAGCGCGCTCGCTCCTACAGAGAGGGTGGATCAGCTTTTGATCAGGCGCACCGCCAATACATCGCAAGGCGCACCGTGCAGCACGTCGTTGGCGGTGGAACCCAGCAGCAATGCCAGGCCGTGACGACCATGGCTGCCGACGACAATCAGGTCACAACCTTGCTCCTTGGCGAAATGGTGGATTTCCTGGCGTGGCTGGCCGTAGGTCAGGTGGCTGTTTTCCTTGGAAAGCTCGGGGTATTTGTTGATCAGGCGCTCGAGGCGCTCCTTGGCCTGGTCGAACTGCTGTTGTTGCAATTGCGACAGGTCCATCGGCACGTCACCACCAAAGGCCATGGCCATCGGTTCGACGATGTGCACCAGGGACAGTTTGGCGCTGTTGCTGACCGACAGCTCGCGAGCGCGGTGAATCACAGGATCGCACTCTTCGGTTAGGTCTACGGCGACCAGAATATGGTGGTAGGGCATGAGGTGCTCCTCCTGAGGATTGCGATAAGGGTAAGTATGGCTGGTTTCAAGCGAATGGTTTTCGACAGGGATCAATTCGCTCATCAAGAATCGGGAGTACAGATATGACGGTCTGGATAGTGGTGTCAATCCTTGCAGTGGTGCTGAGCCCCTTGGCGTGGCTTCGGCCATCACGTCGCCAGGGTGGCCAGATGGCGCTGCGCATGGAGGCTCGGCGCATTGGCCTGGCCATGCAACTGGCGCCCCAGGTGTGGCCCCACTGGCTGGCGCCCGAGCCGCCCAGCCCCTGTGCGCAGTACCATCGGCCACGGCGCGGCAATCGGCCGGCGTGCTGGAGTTACTGGCAAAAGACCCCGGGGGTTTGGGTCAATCAGTGGCAGGAGGTCTGCGAGGATCGGGCGTTACTGATTCATTTCGAGAAGTTGCCGGCCAACGTGTACAAGGTCGAGGCCGACAAACAGATGATTACTCTGTATTGGGGCGAGAAGGGCGAGGTTGAGGTGTTGCAGCACATCGATGCCACGCTCAAGGCGCTCGCCTGAATACTTCGCTCCCCGTGGCGGCAGGCTTGGCTGGCCGCCGCGGGGGGCGTGTTTATGGCGGGGCATAAAAAGCCCGACATCATCATCGGGCTGGAGTTGGCCAGGCAGGCCGGCAATCGGGTTCGGTCCGATCTCACGCCGGGTATTCGCCCAAAGCGTTGATCTTTTTCTTTCAAGTCCTGCCAGCGTAGCTGCTTGAGCGCACGTTGCGTCGGATTAGGGCGACGTTTCTAAATATTGATTCTATGAATGTCTGTACAGGCTTCGGCGTGTTGCGGCTCTTCGCGTTACGGAAATGACTGCAAAGTCGAGTTTCAACCCGCATTTTGGGCGATTGACAATTGTCGGAAATTCCGTGAAGGTGGCGTACCCAAATCAAACGGGCGTATGAATTGAGCGTTTGTATTTCAGACCGCTCCTACAGAATCCCGACTATCGCGTTGGCGGGTGTGCCTGGTGGAATGGTGTCAGCATCGACGTATATGTCCATGCCGAGCCAGAACATCAGCGTCCGACGTGTACTGTTCAGCTTCCATATCGTGGAGATCAGTTGATGATTTACGAAGGTAAAGCCATCACGGTTACGGCTCTTGAAAGTGGCATCGTCGAACTGAAGTTCGACCTCAAGGGTGAGTCCGTCAACAAGTTCAACCGTCTAACCCTGAACGAATTGCGTCAGGCCGTGGACGCCATCAAGGCAGATGCGTCGGTCAAGGGTGTGATCGTCAGCAGCGGTAAAGACGTCTTCATCGTCGGCGCCGACATCACCGAATTCGTCGACAACTTCAAGCTGCCGGATGCAGAGCTGGTTGCTGGCAATCTCGAAGCCAACAAGATCTTCAGCGATTTCGAAGACCTCAATGTTCCGACCGTCGCCGCGATCAATGGCATCGCCTTGGGTGGCGGTCTGGAAATGTGCCTGGCGGCGGACTTCCGCGTCATGGCCTCCAGCGCGAAAATCGGCCTGCCGGAAGTCAAGCTGGGCATCTACCCAGGTTTCGGCGGTACCGTGCGCCTGCCGCGCATCATCGGTGCCGACAACGCCATCGAGTGGATTGCCGCTGGCAAGGAAAACCGTGCTGAAGACGCGCTGAAGGTTGGCGCCGTCGATGCCGTGGTTGCTCCCGAGAAGCTGGCGGACGCCGCATTGAGCCTGATCAAGGGCGCCATCAGCGGCGAATTTGACTACAAGGCCAAGCGTCAGCCAAAGCTGGAAAAACTCAAGCTCAACGCCATCGAACAAATGATGTCGTTCGAAACCGCCAAGGGTTTCGTGGCCGGCCAGGCGGGCCCGAACTACCCGGCACCGGTTGAAGCGATCAAGACCATTCAGAAAGCCGCGAACTTCGGTCGCGACAAGGCACTGGAAGTCGAAGCTGCAGGTTTCGTCAAGCTGGCCAAGACCTCTGCCGCGCAGAGCTTGATCGGTCTGTTCCTGAACGATCAGGAGCTGAAGAAAAAGGCCAAGGCCTACGACGAAATCGCCAAGGACGTGAAGCAGGCCGCCGTATTGGGCGCCGGCATCATGGGTGGCGGTATCGCCTATCAGTCGGCGTCCAAAGGCACGCCGATCCTGATGAAGGACATCAACGAGCACGGTATCGAGCAGGGTCTGGCCGAAGCCGCCAAGCTGCTGGTTGGCCGCGTTGACAAAGGCCGCATGACCGCCGCGAAAATGGCTGAAGTGCTCAACGGCATTCGTCCGACCCTGTCCTACGGTGACTTCGGTCACGTGGACCTGGTGGTTGAAGCCGTGGTCGAGAACCCGAAGGTCAAGCAAGCCGTACTGGCTGAAGTTGAAGACAAGGTCAAAGAGGACACCATCCTCGCCTCGAACACCTCGACCATTTCCATCACCTTGCTGGCCAAGGCCCTCAAGCGTCCGGAAAACTTCGTCGGCATGCACTTCTTCAACCCGGTGCACATGATGCCGCTGGTGGAAGTCATCCGTGGTGAGAAGTCCAGCGAGCTGGCTGTTGCTACCACCGTTGCCTACGCCAAGAAAATGGGCAAGAACCCGATCGTCGTCAACGACTGCCCGGGCTTTTTGGTCAACCGCGTGCTGTTCCCGTACTTCGGCGGTTTCGCCAAGCTGGTCAGCGCCGGTGTGGACTTCGTCCGTATCGACAAGATCATGGAAAAATTCGGCTGGCCGATGGGCCCGGCGTACCTGATGGACGTAGTCGGCATCGACACCGGCCACCACGGTCGTGACGTGATGGCCGAGGGCTTCCCGGACCGCATGAAGGACGACCGTCGTTCGGCCGTTGACGTGCTCTACGAAGCCAAGCGCCTGGGCCAGAAGAACGGCAAGGGCTTCTACGCCTACGAGACCGACAAGCGCGGCAAGCAGAAGAAAGTGGCCGACCCGTCGGTGCTGGAAGTGCTCAAGCCGATCGTTTACGAGCAGCGCGAAGTCACCGACGAAGACATCATCAACTGGATGATGATCCCGCTGTGCCTGGAAACCGTGCGTTGCCTGGAAGACGGCATTGTCGAAACCGCTGCCGAAGCCGACATGGGTCTGGTCTACGGTATTGGTTTCCCTCCATTCCGTGGTGGCGCGCTGCGCTACATCGATTCGCTCGGTGTTGCAGCATTCGTTGCCCTGGCTGACCAGTACGCTGATTTGGGCGCGCTGTACCACCCGACCGCGAAGCTGCGCGAGATGGCCAAGAACGGCCAGAGCTTCTTCGGTTAAGCGCCCAAACGACTAGAGCGAGAATATTTATGAGCTTGAATCCAAGAGACGTCGTGATTGTCGACTTCGGTCGTACTCCGATGGGCCGCTCCAAGGGCGGCATGCACCGCAACACCCGCGCTGAAGACATGTCGGCGCACCTGATCAGCAAATTGCTGGAACGCAACGTCAAGGTCGACCCGAGCGAAGTCGAAGACGTGATCTGGGGCTGCGTGAACCAGACCCTGGAGCAGGGCTGGAACATCGCCCGCATGGCATCCCTGATGACCCAGATCCCGCACACCGCTGCCGGCCAGACCGTCAGCCGCCTGTGTGGCTCCTCCATGAGTGCCCTGCACACCGCGGCGCAAGCGATCATGACCGGCAACGGTGACGTATTCGTCGTGGGCGGCGTCGAGCATATGGGTCACGTGAGCATGATGCACGGTGTCGATCCTAACCCGCACATGTCGCTGTACGCGGCGAAAGCCTCGGGCATGATGGGCCTGACCGCGGAAATGCTGGGCAAGATGCACGGCATCACTCGCGAGCAGCAGGATGCCTTTGGCGTGCGCTCCCACCAACTCGCCCACAAGGCGACCGTGGAAGGCAAGTTCAAGGACGAAATCATCCCGATGCAGGGCTACGACGAGAACGGTTTCCTGAAACTGTTCGACTACGACGAAACCATTCGTCCGGAAACCACCCTGGAAAGCCTGGCGGCTCTGAAGCCGGCGTTCAATCCGAAGGGTGGCACCGTGACAGCTGGTACTTCGTCGCAGATCACCGATGGTGCTTCGTGCATGATCGTGATGTCGGCGCAGCGTGCCCAGGACCTGGGTATCCAGCCAATGGCGGTGATCCGTTCGATGGCGGTGGCGGGTGTGGATCCGGCGATCATGGGCTATGGTCCAGTACCGGCTACACAGAAAGCATTGAAGCGCGCGGGTCTGGGTATTTCCGATATCGACTTCTTCGAGCTCAACGAAGCTTTTGCAGCGCAGGCCTTGCCAGTGCTGAAAGATCTGAAAGTGCTCGACAAGATGAACGAGAAGGTTAACCTGCACGGCGGCGCGATCGCCCTGGGCCACCCATTCGGTTGCTCTGGCGCGCGTATCTCCGGCACGTTGCTCAATGTAATGAAGCAAAATGGCGGCACCTTCGGTGTGTCGACCATGTGCATTGGCCTCGGCCAGGGCATTGCCACCGTCTTCGAACGCGTTTAAGCGTTGCGTTGACGGAAGCCGGGGCCAAGTGCCCCGGTTTTTGTTTTTCTGAAGATTTTTTTGTTTTTTATTTGATTGGATTTCAGCGAGGCCCAAAGCATGCCGATACAACCAGGGCTCTACCAGCATTACAAAGGTCCGCAGTACCGTGTTTTCAGTGTTGCGCGGCACTCCGAGACCGAAGAAGAAGTGGTCTTCTACCAAGCCCTGTATGGTGATTACGGCTTTTGGGTGCGTCCCTTGAGCATGTTCCTGGAGTCGGTCGAAGTTGACGGCGAGCAGGTCCCACGCTTTGCTTTGGTGCAGGCCGAGCCGAGCCTTTTTTCAAGGCCATAAGGGCAGGGCGCGCAGAACCCTGCGCTTGACCTCACCTTGTTGCCACTATATATAGCGGTGCCGCGTCAGGCGCCAACCGCCTTTCACTTCTAGAATTCAGGAATTTTCTGATCCATGGGCAAATCGCTGGTCATTGTGGAATCCCCGGCTAAGGCCAAGACCATCAACAAGTATTTGGGCAACGAATACGTGGTGAAGTCGAGTATCGGCCATATCCGAGACCTGCCCACCAGCGGTTCGGCTAGCGCCAGCAAAGAGCCTGCCGCCAAGCGTGGCAAGGCGGCTGCTGGTGAAGTGCCGGCGCTATCGCCCAAGGAAAAGGCGCGCAAGCAGCTGGTCGCGCGCATGGGTGTCGATCCGGATCATGGCTGGAAAGCCAAGTACGAGATCCTCCCGGGCAAGGAAAAGGTCATCGAAGAGCTGCGCCGGCTCGCCAAGGATGCTGACACCATCTATCTCGCAACCGACTTGGACCGCGAGGGGGAAGCCATTGCCTGGCACCTGCGCGAAGCCATTGGGGGGGACGACAGCCGCTACAAGCGCGTGGTGTTCAACGAAATCACCAAGAAGGCGATCCAGGAGGCCTTCTCCCAGCCAGGCGAGCTGGACATCGATCGTGTCAACGCCCAGCAGGCACGTCGTTTTCTCGACCGCGTGGTGGGTTACATGGTCTCGCCGCTGCTGTGGGCCAAGATCGCCCGTGGCCTGTCGGCTGGCCGTGTGCAATCGGTTGCCGTGAAGCTGGTGGTGGAGCGTGAGCGCGAGATTCGCGCGTTCAACCCGGAAGAGTACTGGGAAGTCCACGCTGACCTCGGCACTGCCAAGGGCGCCAATGTGCGCTTTGAAGTGGCCCGTGAAAACGGCGAAGCCTTCAAGCCGCTCAACGAAGCCCAGGCCATGGCCGCGCTGGAGAAGCTCAAGGCATCCAGCTACACCATCGCCAAGCGCGAAGACAAGCCGACCAGCAGCAAGCCGTCGGCCCCGTTCATCACGTCTACCCTGCAACAGGCCGCGAGTAACCGCCTGGGCTTCGGCGTGAAGAAAACCATGATGATGGCCCAGCGTTTGTATGAAGCCGGCTACATCACCTATATGCGTACCGACTCGACCAACCTCTCGGCCGATGCCGTGGCGATGGCCCGTACTTATATTGAAGGCGAATTCGGCGGCAAGTACCTGCCGGAAACCCCGAATGTCTACAGCAGCAAGGAAGGCGCGCAAGAGGCTCACGAAGCGATTCGTCCTTCTGACGTGAATACCGACCCAAGCAAGCTGTCGGGCATGGAGCGTGACGCTGAGCGTCTCTACGAGCTGATCTGGCGCCAATTCGTCGCGTGCCAGATGCTGCCTGCCAAATACCTGTCGACCACCGTCAGCGTCGCTGCCAGCGGCTTCGAGCTGCGCGCCAAGGGCCGCATCCTGAAGTTCGACGGTTACACCCGCGTCATGCCGCAAATCGCCAAGCCGGGCGACGACGACGTACTGCCGGACATGGCTCAGGGCGACGTGCTCAAGCTGATCAAGCTCGATCCAAGCCAACACTTCACCAAGCCGCCGGCGCGTTACTCGGAAGCGAGCCTGGTCAAGGAAATGGAAAAGCGCGGTATCGGTCGTCCGTCGACCTACGCGGCAATCATCTCGACCATCCAGGACCGCGGCTACGTCGCCCTGCATAACCGTCGTTTCTATTCGGAA
The DNA here is from genome assembly GCF_900187535.1 of Pseudomonas sp. Irchel s3a18. Lineage (NCBI taxonomy): Bacteria > Pseudomonadati > Pseudomonadota > Gammaproteobacteria > Pseudomonadales > Pseudomonadaceae > Pseudomonas > Pseudomonas sp. Irchel s3a18. The sequence goes on from NZ_FYDV01000003.1 coordinate 223,014, forward strand.
AAGATGGGTGACATCGTCACCGAGCGTCTGTCCGAGAGCTTCTCGAACCTGATGGACTACGGCTTTACCGCCGGCATGGAAGAGAACCTCGATGACGTCGCCCAGGGCGAGCGTGACTGGAAGAGCGTGCTCGACGAATTCTACGGCGACTTCAAGAAGAAACTCGAAGTGGCCGAGAGCCCGGAAAGCGGCATGCGTGCCAACCAGCCGGTCATGACCGATATTGCGTGCCTGACCTGCGGCCGTCCGATGCAGATTCGCACCGCATCGACCGGCGTGTTCCTCGGTTGCTCGGGCTACAGCCTGCCGCCGAAAGAGCGCTGCAAGGCCACCGTCAACCTGGTGCCGGGCGACGAGATCGCCGCGGACGACGAGGGTGAGTCGGAGTCGCTGGTGCTGCGTGGCAAGCACCGTTGCCCGATCTGCAGCACCGCGATGGATGCTTACCTGCTGGATGAGAAGCGCAAGCTGCACATCTGCGGTAACAATCCTGATTGCGACGGCTACGAAATCGAACAAGGCAGCTACCGCATCAAGGGCTACGAAGGCCCGAGCCTGGAATGCGACAAGTGCGGCAGTGAAATGCAGCTCAAGACCGGTCGTTTCGGCAAGTTCTTCGGGTGCACCAACGCCACCTGCAAGAACACCCGCAAGCTGCTGAAAAGCGGTGATGCGGCGCCGCCGAAGATGGACCCGGTGAAGATGCCTGAGCTCAAGTGCGAGAAGGTCAACGACACTTACATTCTGCGTGACGGTGCTTCCGGCCTGTTCCTGGCGGCCAGCCAGTTCCCGAAAAACCGCGAGACCCGTGCTCCGCTGGTGATCGAGATCGTGCCGCACAAGGATGAGATCGATCCGAAGTACCACTTCCTGTGCGAGGCGCCGAAGAAGGATCCGGAGGGTCGTCCAGCGGTGATTCGCTACAGCCGCAAGACCAAGGAGCAGTACGTGCAGACCGAAGTCGAAGGCAAGCCTACCGGCTGGAAAGCGTTCTACGACGGCGGCAAGTGGGTGGTTGAAGACAAGCGCGTAGCCAAGTAACCAGGCAGCGTGATACCAAAGGCCGCATGCAAACCCTCGGGTTGGCCTGCGGCCTTTGTTTTGGGCTTGCAGTCAGCTCGTCCGATCCACGACACTGTCTGACCTGCATCATGCGTCTTATTTCGTTGTGGAGACTGCCGTCATGGCCTTTGAGCTCTATACCCGCACCAATCAGAAAATTTACTTCGCCGGCCTGTCGCTCGAGGCGTTGGCCCGAGCGGAAGAGGGGCGGGCGATGAACTCCCTGGCGCTGATTCAGGCCGGGCGCGAATCGGCGCTGTTTCATTTGTATGGTGCGTTGCTGGGTTTGTGCCATGAGATTGCCGGTTTTTACCGGTTGCCTCAGGCCAATGCGCCACGGGCAGAACTGCTGCTGACCCGTGAGGTGCTCGAGACCATTGCCATTCCGGAAATGGCTGAAATGGTCGAGTTGGCGCATAACCCCGAAACCTGGCTGGCAAAGCTGATAGCCGCCCATGCCGCGCTGTTTCAGCCACCCCGCGCACCGCACAAACCTAAAGGCGACGTGACGCAGCCGTTGATTGTGGCGGTGAGCCTTGATGACGAAGCGCCGACGGAGTTGAGCAGGGAAGAACTTGAGAGCTGGCGCCAGAACCTTAAAAGCCTGGCATTACGCTTTCGCGAAGGGCTGAACGAGTGTTGAGTGTCCGCGCGATGCGCTGATCGCTCAAGTGTGGCCATGGATCAGGGATGATCGCAAACAGTGGTTTCGGTGACATGCAGCCGGTCAAGATCCCGAGCGAAGCAGCGTCGATGCCTATATAATCCCCGCCTTTCGTGGAGAACAGACCTTTATGCCAACGTCCTTTCTAGAAATTGTCGAACTGCCAGACGGCCGTATTGAGCTGCGTAGGGCTGAGGACGAGGGTTCTCTGGTGACGCTGGACTTCTCTGAAGACGCCAAGGCGTTCCTGCAAGGCCAGCACGTCGAGGTCGCCAAGGCGATGTTGAGCGTGGGCGTGCAGATGGCCGGGCGCTTGGTCGAAGGCGAATTCGAGAAGGAAGAAGGGCCGCGGATTCTTCATTGATTCCGTTTGTCGGTTTTTCCTGAAGCATCATTGCACGTTATTGTGACAGATCGGCTTCTCTGTTCTGGAGAAGCCCTGCATCCTTCAAGTACGCATTGCGCGTCACTTAACCCAAGCGAATATTCAGGCTCTGTGCATCCCCGATACGGGCGGCGCTGATCAACTGTTGCCGTGCGCTGCCATTTAGCGGGTTCAGCCAGCTGACGACCGTGTGGCTGCGGCCCAGGCGCAAGGCTTCGCAGGCCAGTTGCTGGGCGCTTTGTGTTCCGCTTGGCTGCAACAGAAGAATACGCTCGCGGTTCAGGCCGGCATCACGTAGCCAGGCTTGGGTCAGGCTGGCCGGTGGCGCAATCAGCGTCAGCCAGCGGGCGTCCTGGTCCTGGCTAAGCTCCCTGAGGATAGGGGCCAGAAGGTTCAGGCAGTTCCCGGCCGCACCACGTAACGACAGCTCACTGAAGGCTTCGGGTTCGGCACTCCAGGGTGTCTCGGCCACCTCTTTGAGGATCGGCGCCAATGGCTGGGCCAGAAACGCTTCGAACAGCGGAAGTTGTGCGTGTTGTGGTGTGTGTGGAAACTGCATAACGCCTCCTTTAGCGGCGAATGACGCCGACACTCAAGCCTTCGATCACCAGTTCCTGGTCTTTCAGGTTCACTTCGATCGGGGCAAACTCCGGGTTTTCGGCAAGCAGCCAGACCTTGCTGCCATCGCGCTTGAAGCGCTTGACGGTGACTTCGTCGCCGATCCGCGCGACGACGATCTGGCCATTGCGGGCTTCGCGAGTGGTGTGTACGGCGAGCAGGTCACCGTCGAAAATCCCCACGTCCTTCATGCTCATGCCGTGGACCCGCAGTAGGTAGTCGGCGCGTGGATGAAAGAACGCCGGGTTGATGTTGCAGGACTCTTCGATGTGCTGCTGGGCGAGAATCGGCGCGCCTGCAGCGACCCGGCCGATGATCGGCAGGGAGGACTCGTCGGCCTTGGCTTCGAAGCCCGGGATACGAATGCCCCGCGATGCACCGGGGGTCATTTCGATAGCGCCCTTGCGGGCCAGGGCTTTGAGGTGTTCTTCCGCCGCGTTGGGCGACTTGAACCCCAGTTCCAGGGCGATTTCCGCGCGGGTGGGCGGATAGCCGTTGTCTTCGAGGCAACGTTTGATGAAGGCCAGAATCTCAGCTTGGCGTGGCGTCAGTTTTAGCATCTCGATCGCTCTGTCTTTTTATACAGTGACTGGAATTATATACAGTGGAGTGGGCTTGGCAATCCTCCATTTGCGCAGGGTCGCCGGACGGTCACCGACAGGTCGTTGGCCCGCAAGGTGCGGGGGCGGCTACAGCCGGCGGTTTATATGGTTAAATGGCTGACTGGGCGTTCGCAAAACGAACCGGTAGACTTGACAAGATACAGACTGAAACGTATGTTTCAAACAAGTGTTTGTCAGGCGGAGTAGCCATGGCCCAGTCGGAAACCGTTGAACGCATTCTTGATGCCGCCGAGCAGTTGTTCGCGGAAAAAGGGTTTGCCGAAACTTCATTGCGTCTGATCACCAGCAAGGCTGGGGTCAACCTGGCGGCGGTGAACTATCATTTCGGCTCGAAGAAAGCCTTGATCCAGGCGGTCTTCTCGCGTTTTCTCGGTCCGTTCTGCAGCAGTCTCGAGCGTGAGCTGGAGCGTCGTTCCGCCCGGCCGGACAACAAGCCGAGCCTGGAAGAGCTGCTGGAAATCCTCGTCGAGCAGGCCCTGGTGGTGCAGCCACGCAGCGGCAATGACCTGTCTATCTTCATGCGCTTGCTGGGCCTGGCATTCAGCCAGAGCCAGGGGCACTTGCGGCGTTATCTGGAAGATATGTACGGCAAGGTGTTCCGCCGCTACATGATGCTGGTCAACGAAGCCGCCCCGCGTATCCCACCGATCGAACTGTTCTGGCGCGTGCACTTCATGTTGGGTGCGGCGGCGTTCAGCATGTCGGGGATCAAGGCCTTGCGGGCTATCGCCGAAACCGATTTCGGGGTCAACACCTCCATCGAGCAGGTCATGCGCCTGATGGTGCCGTTCCTGGCCGCGGGCATGCGCGCTGAAACCGGCGTGACCGACGACGCCATGGCCGCGGCCCAATTGCGTCCGCGCAGCAAATCGGTACCGGTGGCCGCCAAGGTTTAACCGCGTACGGGTGGGCGCGGCAGCTGACATCCGCTAAGCTAGCCGCCCATGCCGACTCTCGTTTCAGACCTGCTCCCGTTTCCCTCTACCGACTCCGTTGCGCCGGGCATTACCCTTGGCGGCGTGGTCGTGTGTCTGCCTCGAGCCGGGTCCTTCAAAGACGCGCCGTGCGCGCATTTCGTTATCAAGGAATCTCTATGACTGCTGGCCTGCAAGGCTCGTTGATGGTGGACGTCGCCGGTACCTGGCTGACGGCCGAAGATCGCCAGTTGTTGCGTCAGCCCGAAGTGGGCGGCCTGATCATTTTTGCGCGCAACATCGAGCATCCACGTCAGGTGCGCGAGTTGAGCGCGTCGATCCGCGCGGTGCGTCCGGACCTGCTGCTGGCGGTGGACCAGGAGGGCGGTCGGGTGCAGCGCTTGCGTCAGGGCTTCGTCCGTCTGCCAGCCATGCGGGCGATAGCCGACAATCCGAACGCTGAATACCTGGCTGAGCAGTGTGGCTGGATCATGGCCACCGAAGTATTGGCCGTGGGCCTGGACCTGAGCTTTGCGCCGGTGCTGGATCTCGACTACCAGCGCAGCGCGGTGGTGGGTACCCGTTCGTTCGAGGGCGATCCGGAGCGTGCGGCCCTGTTGGCCGGTGCTTTCATCCGCGGCATGAACAGCGCCGGCATGGCGGCCACTGGCAAGCACTTCCCGGGCCACGGCTGGGCGGAGGCGGATTCCCATGTCGCGATCCCGAATGACGAGCGCAGCCTGGATGACATCCGCGCCCATGACCTGGTGCCGTTCGCGCGCTTGAGCAAGCAATTGGCGGCCGTGATGCCGGCCCACGTGATCTACCCGCAGGTCGATTCCCAGCCTGCCGGTTTCTCGCGACGCTGGTTGCAGGACATTCTGCGTGGCGAGTTGCAGTTCGATGGCGTGATTTTCAGCGATGACCTGTCGATGGCCGGCGCCCATGTGGTGGGCGATGCCGCCAGTCGCATCGAGGCGGCCCTGACGGCCGGTTGCGACATGGGGCTGGTGTGCAATGATCGTGCGGCGGCCGAACTGGCCCTGACGGCGGCGCAGCGCATGAAGGTCAAGCCGTCGGCGCGGATTGCGCGGATGCGTGGCCAAGCCTTCGCCAGCACCGATTACCGACAGGATCCCCGCTGGCTCGCAGCCATCGGCGCCCTCAAAGACGCCCAACTGATTGATTAAGGACTTTTTGCAATGACGGTTTACGCAATTATCGGTGGCACCGGCCTGACCCAGCTCGAAGGTCTGGACATTCGTCGGTCGTTGGCCCTGGATACGCCGTATGGCGCGCCGTCGGCCGAGATTCAGGTGGGCGAGTACGCAGGGCGTGAAGTGCTGTTCCTGGCCCGTCACGGCCACCCGCACCGCTTCCCGCCGCATCAGGTGAACTATCGCGCCAACCTGTGGGCGCTCAAGCAAGCCGGCGCGCAGGCGATCCTGGCAGTCAATGCGGTGGGCGGGATTCACGCGGCGATGGGCACCGGGCATTTCTGCGTGCCCCATCAGTTGATCGACTACACCAGTGGTCGTCAGCACACCTACTTTGCCGATGACCTGGAGCAGGTCACCCATATCGACTTCAGCTATCCCTACAGCGAGCCCTTGCGCGAACAGTTGATCGCTGCGCTGGCTGCCGAAGGCTGTGCCTACAGCAGCCATGGCGTATACGCCTGCACCCAGGGCCCGCGCCTGGAAACCGTTGCCGAGATCGCTCGCCTGGAGCGCGATGGTTGCGACATCGTCGGCATGACCGGTATGCCGGAAGCCGCGCTGGCCCGTGAGCTGGAGCTCGATTACGCCTGTCTGGCGCTGGTGGTGAACCCGGCGGCGGGCAAGTCGACGGCGGTGATCACCATGGCCGAGATCGAGCAGGCCCTGCATGACGGAATGGGCAAGGTGAAGTCGACATTGGCGCGGGTGCTCAAGGGCTGAGTCCGGCTTTCCATTGGGTTGATCCCATCGCGGGCGAGCCAGTTTAAGGTGGGGCGCATTTGTAGGAGCGAGCGTGCTCGCGATGAACTCAAGAGCAACGCGTTTAATCAGAAAGCACGCGTTATCGTTAGCGTCCAACGCGAGCACTCGAGCGTCGACCGGCTGCTCCTACAAAGGTCGACGTTCGCTTAACTGGCTGACATTAGGGCTTGCCCGCGATGGCTACCTGTCTGGCGGCGAAGACCTCAGCGCTTGTCGAGCTTGTCAGGCAGTGGCGCAAACAGCGCCTCGATGTCATCACTCTGCAGCTTCCAGTCGCCCGTCGTGCGCCCATCCAGCACGCCGGCTGCCAGGTCGGATTTTTCCTTCTGCAGGTGCTGGATTTTCTCTTCGACCGTGCCACGGGCGATCATCTTGTAGACGAACACCGGTTTCTCCTGGCCAATCCGGTATGCCCGGTCGGTGGCCTGGTTTTCCGTGGCCGGGTTCCACCACGGATCGTAGTGAATCACCGTGTCGGCTTCCGTCAGGTTCAGGCCCACGCCGCCGGCTTTAAGGCTGATCAGGAAAATCGGTCGCTTGCCGCTCTGGAATTCCTTCACCGGGGTGCGTCGGTCCCGGGTCTGGCCGGTCAGCAGTGCATACGCGATCCCGCGCTTGTTCAGTTCATCTTCGATCAGCGAGAGCATCGAGGTGAACTGGGAAAACAGCAGGATCCTGCGGCCTTCATCGAGCAGCTCCTCGAGCATTTCCATCAGGCTGTCCAGCTTGCCTGAGGTGCTGCCGCGGGTGGGCAGGGCGGCTTCATTGACCAGCCTCAGGTCGCAGCACACCTGGCGCAGCTTGAGCAGTGCTTCGAGAATGATGATCTGGCTGCGCGCCACGCCTTTGCGGGTAATTTCGTCGCGCACTTTCTTGTCCATGGCCAGGCGCATGGTTTCGTAAACATCACGCTGCGCCTCGTTGAGTTCGACCCAGTGGATGATCTCGGTTTTCGGTGGCAGTTCGGTGGCCACCTGTTCCTTGGTTCGGCGCAGCAGGAAGGGCTTGATTCGGCCGTTCAGGTGCTGCAGTCGTACGTCGCTGGCGTGCTTTTCGATCGGCACGCGGTAATCGCGGTTGAAGCTTTTGACGTCTCCCAGCCAGCCTGGCAGCAGGAAGTGAAACAGTGACCACAGCTCGCCCAGGTGATTCTCCAGGGGTGTGCCGCTCAGGCACAGGCGCTGGCGGGCGTTGAGCTCGCGTGCCGCTTGGGCGGCCTTGCTGGTGGGGTTCTTGATGTACTGCGCTTCGTCGAGCACCAGGATGTGCAAGGGTTGTCTGGCGAGGCGTTCGACATCCTTGGGCAGCAGTGCGTAGGTGGTGAGAATCAGGTCGTAGTCGCCCAACTGCTCGAAATATTTTTTGCGTCCGGCGCCATACAGCGCCAACACCTTGAGCTGTGGGGCGAAGTGCGCCGCTTCGTCGAGCCAGTTGGGAATCAGGCTGGTGGGCATCACCACCATGCAGGGGCGGTCGAGGCGCCCGGCGTTTTTCTCGCTCAGCACATGAGCCAGGGTTTGCAGGGTTTTGCCCAGCCCCATGTCGTCCGCCAGGATGCCGCCGACTTCGAGTTGGCGCAGTGACTGCATCCAGCTCAAGCCTTCGAGCTGATACGGGCGCAAGGTGGCGTTCAGCCCCTCGGGGGCTTCGGCGCTGTAGTCCCGGATGTCGCGCAGGCGCTGGGCGAAGGTGCGGATGTGCTCGCCGCCTTCCCAGAGCAGTGGCAGGTCTTGCAGAGGGTTCAGGCGCGTGGCGTCGGCGTTGCTCAGGCGCAGGGTGGTTTCACCGGGCTCTTGCAGGTAGAACTCGCCGAGGGTCGCCAGCACTGGCTTCAAGCGGCCGAACGGCAGTGCGACCTGCAGGGGGCCGTCAGCGTTCGGGCGGTGCGGGATATTCACCAGAATCAACTCGTCGTCGCGACGCCTGGCCAGGCGCTCCGGGTTGAGAATCTCGGTGTGCGAACGCATCAGGTTCAACAGAATCGGCAACAAGCTCAGGCGCTCGCCGTTGACGATGATCCCCAGTTCCAGGTCGAACCAGTCACGTTCCGGCGCCTCGTCGACCGTGGCGTACCAGTCATCGACGGCCGTCAGGTCGAACCCGAAGTCTTCGTCGATCTGCAGTTCCCAGCCCTGGGTGCGCAGCTTGGGCAGCTCATTGAGGGTAAAGGTCAGCCAGGCGCTGTCATTGACCATCTCATAGAGTTCGCCGGCACTTTCAGGCAAGGCCTTGCTTTGGCGGGTGGCGACTTTGAAACCGAGGGTGCGCAGCTTTTCCCTGTAGATCTGTTCGACTTCAGGGTGACGTTTTATCCGCAACGTCTGCGTCTCCTGACGAATCAGGATGTCGGCGTTCTTCTGTCCGCTGACGTATTCATCCAGGTAGCTGAAGGACAGCGCTGCGCGGTGCTGGATGTAGCGCTGCATTTTGCCGTTGCGCGGTTCGAAGGCGCTGAACTCGACGCTGGCCAGCCACAGGCGCGGCACCGGTTGTACGGTGTCGATCAACTGCTGCGGGAGCGGTGCGGGCGTGCGGTTTTCCAGGACCGCCTGAAGCTTTTCCAGCAACTGCAGGTCCGTGGCGGCCGCAGGGTATTGCAGGGTGTCCTGGACTTTGAGCAGCACCGCCGCGCAATGCTTGCAGTTCACCCGTACCGGGCAACTGCACAGGGCGTCGACCAGCAGCAGTGTGTTTTTGGCTGACTCGCGCAGGGTGATGGTCTGGCGGTAGACATTGCCGCCAGAGCCCTCGCAACTGGCAGTGATAGTGCTGTCGCCGGCTTCGACGATCCTGACGCGGTTTTCCAGGGCGTAGCGGCGGCCACGCTCCAGGCTTTGTTCCTTGAATCGGCTGGCCCAGGAAGGGGCCAGGGGCTTGCTCAGGCTCGGGGACATAGGGACTTCAATCAGTCCGGAATGACATCGGGAGCTGGTTGCGGTGCAGGTGCCGTCAGGGACGTGATCTTGATCAACAGGCCCAGGTGGCCGTTATCGAGAAAGTTCAGCTGGCCATTTTTGGTGTGGCTCTGCTGTTGCAGGCGCTCGCTGGTGGCGACCAGGCCATTGCTGCCGAATTGATTGACCCAGAAGTCGGCGTTGACGTCGGTAAAGCGCCCCAGTTTAAGGTCCAGCGTGCCTTCGATCGGAAAGTGGCCGTATTGCTCCCGGCCATCGCTGATCGCCACTTTGCTCCCCGTTTCGTCGATGTACTGCTGCCAGGCCTTGTGCAGCAGGACGGTGTAGTCAGCGCTGGCGCTGAGTTTTTCCACATCGGCGTTGAGGGCTGGCGTGCGTAGGCTGTCAGCACCGACCGGCTGCGCGCCTGCGGCCCAATCTTCGGGTGCGGCGGGGCTGGCAACGGCCGGTACGGCGTTCTGGCGAACCAGGATCATTTCAACCTGATACAGGTCGGCGGCAAATGCGGTGGGGGCGAGCAGCGTCATCAGCAAGGTCAGTGAGCGAAACAGGCGCATGGGGCGTCCTTCAAGCAGTTTTCGGGATGAGGTGCTCAAGCAGCGCCTCTACAGTATTAAAGCGCTCTTCCGCACGCTCCATGGGCACCATGAACTTGAACAGGGTCGCGCCTTCGAACTTGTAGCGTTTGGGCTGGCCCTGGATCAGTTTGATCAGCGTCAGTGGATCGACCGGCGTTTGCGCACTGAACTCGATGCGGCCACCTTGCGGGCCGCCGTCGACTTTCTTGATGCCCAGTTTCTCGGCCTGCAATTTCAGGGCGGTGATCCGCACCAGGTTCTTGGTCGGCTCCGGCAGCAGGCCAAAGCGGTCGATCATCTCCACTTGCAGGTCCTTGAGGCCGTCCTCGTCGGTGGCCGAGGCGATGCGTTTGTAGAGAATCAGGCGGGCATGCACGTCCGGCAGGTAGTCCTCGGGAATCAGTGCCGGCAAGCGCAGGTTGATTTCCGGTCCGCCACCGAGGGGTTGATCGAGGTTCGGTTGTTCGCCCTTGCGGATCGATTTCACCGCGCGCTCGAGCATTTCCATGTACAGGGTGAAGCCCACCGCCTGGATCTGCCCGCTCTGGCCGTCACCCAGCAGTTCGCCGGCGCCACGGATTTCCAGGTCATTGGTGGCGAGCACAAAGCCCGCGCCGAGGTCCTGGGTGTTGGCGATGGCTTCCAGGCGTTTTTCCGCGTCCGGGGTGATTTGCTGGCGCGGTGGCGTGAGCAGGTAGGCGTAGGCCTGGTGGTGACTGCGACCGACCCGGCCGCGCAACTGGTGCAACTGCGCCAGGCCGAACTTGTCGGCACGCTCGATGATGATGGTGTTGGCGCTCGGCACGTCGATGCCGGTCTCGATGATGGTCGAGGCGATCAGCACGTTGAAGCGCTTGTGATAGAAGTCGCTCATCACCTGTTCGAGCTCGCGTTCGCGCATCTGCCCGTGGCCGATGGCGATCCGCGCCTCGGGCACCAGTTCGGCGAGGTCGGCGGCGCACTTCTCGATGGTTTTCACATCGTTGTGCAGGTAGTAGACCTGGCCGCCGCGCAGCAGCTCACGGAGCAGGGCTTCTTTGACCGTGCTCTTGTTCTGCTCCATGACGAAGGTGCGCACCGACAGGCGACGGGCCGGTGGGGTGGCGATGATCGACAGGTCGCGCATGCCCGAGACCGCCATGTTCAGCGTGCGCGGAATCGGCGTGGCGGTCAGAGTCAGGATGTCGACTTCGCTGCGCAGGGCCTTGAGCTGTTCTTTCTGGCGGACACCGAAGCGGTGTTCTTCGTCGATGATCACCAGGCCGAGGTTTTTGATCTTCACATCGTCTTGCAGCAGCTTGTGGGTGCCGATGACGATGTCGATCTTGCCTTCGGCCAGATCCGCCACTGCGGCATTCACTTCCTTGGTCGACTTGAAGCGGCTCATTACTTCCACGGTCACCGGCCAGTCGGCAAAGCGGTCGCGGAAGCTGTTGTAGTGCTGTTGGGCGAGCAGGGTGGTGGGCACCAGGATCGCCACCTGGCGACCGCCGTGCACGGCGATGAAGGCCGCGCGCATCGCCACTTCGGTCTTGCCGAATCCGACGTCGCCGCAGACCAGGCGGTCCATCGGCCTGGGCGCGAGCATGTCTTCGCGCACCGCTTCGATGGTGGTTTGCTGGTCCGGCGTTTCTTCAAACGGGAAGCCGGCGCTGAACGTGGCGTAGTCGGCCTTCGGGTCGGCGAAGGCATAGCCTTCGCGAGCGGCGCGGCGAGCATAGATATCGAGCAGCTCGGCGGCCACGTCGCGCACTTGTTCGGCGGCCTTGCGCTTGGCCTTCTGCCAGGTCTCGGAGCCCAGTCGGTGCAATGGTGCCAGGGCGTCATCGCTGCCGGTGTAGCGGGCGATCAGATGCAGGTTGGCCACCGGCACGTACAGCTTGGCGCCCTCGGCGTATTCGAGGGTCAGGAACTCGGCGGCCTGGTGTTCGATTTCCAGGGTCGCCAGGCCCAGGTAGCGGCCAACGCCGTGATCGATGTGCACCACCGGCGCGCCTTCGCGCAGTTCGGTGAGGTTCTTGATCACCGCATCGTTGTTGGCATCGGCGCGTTTCTCGCGGCGACGACGCTGCATCACGCGCTGACCGAACAGCGGGCTCTCGGCAACCAGCGCCAGGGCTGGATCGTCCAGTAGCAGGCCTTCGTCCAGTGGCGCGATGGTGATGGCCAGGCGTTCCTTGCTGGCGACGAAGTCCGGCCAGCTGTCGACGGTCTTCGGCCGCAGCTTCAGGCGTTCCAGCAATTCCAGCAGGACTTCGCGGCGACCGGCCGACTCGGCGGTAAACAGCACGCGCCCGGAGAACCCGTCGAGGAAGTTCGCCAGTGCTTCCAGCGGCTGATTGGCCTTGGCCTCGATGGCCAGGTTCGGCAGCGACTGGGCCGGGAAGCGTTCACGACCGATACCGGTTTCGACGTCCTGCTGGCTGGCGACCACTCGCGGCCAGTTCTTGAGGCGGGCAAAGCAGTCTTCCACCGGCAGGAACAGCTCGGCGGGCGGCAATAAAGGACGGGACGGATCGATGCGGCGCTCTTCATAGCGGTTGCGCACGTCGTTCCAGAAGTTCTCGGCCGCCTGCTCGATACCGGGCAGGGAGAACACCTGGGTATCCTGGGGCAGGTAGTCGAACAGCGTCGAGGTTTCGTCGAAGAACAGCGGCAGGTAGTACTCGATGCCGGCAGGTGTGATCCCGCTGCTCAGGTCCTGGAAGATCGGGCAGCGGCGGAAGTCGACATCGAAGCGCTCGCGAAAGCGCGCCTTGAAGCGGGTCACCGCATCCTTTTGCAACGGAAACTCGCGCGCCGGCAGCAGCTTGACCGAATCGACCTTGTCGATGGAGCGTTGGTTCTCCGGGTCGAAGGTGCGTAGGGTTTCGATTTCGTCGTCGAACAGGTCGATGCGATAAGGCAGCTTGCTGCCCATCGGAAACAGGTCGATCAGCGAGCCGCGCACCGTGAACTCGCCGTGCTCGTACACGGTATCGACATAGCGATAGCCGGTGGCCTCAAGGCGTGTGCGCATGTGCTCGACGTCGAGCTTCTGGCCAATGTCCAGCACCAGGCTGCTGCCAAGCAGGAATTTGGTCGGCGCCAAGCGATGCAGGGCGGTAGTGATCGGCACAACCAGAACGCCGTGACTCAGCTCGGGCAACCGATAGAGGCTGGCGATGCGCTGGGAGATGATGTCCTGGTGGGGCGAAAAAAGATCGTAAGGAAGTGTTTCCCAGTCCGGGAAATGCAGTACCGGCAAATCGGGGGCGAAGAAACTCAGCTCCTGTTCCAGCCGTTCAGCGCTTTGGCTGTCGGCCGTCAGTAGCAGGGTGAAGCGCTTGGCAGCGCTGGCGGCCTCGGCAATGGCCAGGCTCAGGGCGGCACCGGGCAGGTTGCCCCAGTGCTGTTTACCTGCCGCGGCAGGGAGAAGCGGTAGACGCAGAACGGGCACGGAAGGTTGAGCTCCAAGCGTTGCGACAAAGTCGTCAATTGTAGCGGCCTCGGGTGCCGGCTGTCAGTTGCAGACTGTGTCTATCTACGCAGGTTGCGAAAAATGTAGTGGTAATGACAAAAACGGCGGGTGTTTTGCCGGATATGTAGTGCCGAAACGGGGGTGTGTTACGGAGGGTTACAGACATGGCTGCGCTGTCGTCGATTATTTGACGGCGCTGAAAGCCCCGGTTTTACTGGGCTGGCGCAGGGCGTGTTTTTTTTGCAAGAGATTTTGTTACTGCTCGAACGACAGGCGCGCATTGCTACACGAGTCACTCGGCGGCATAATGTAGCCCCTTTTTTCTGCCCCTACATGTGGAAGGTTCCCGTGACTCAGAAGCCCGACCAGTGTCTTGGTGAATGGATCGACCGTGAAGCACTCGCAGAAGCGATGATTCCGCTTATCGGTCAGCTCTACCGCAATAACAACGTGGTGAGCTCGATCTATGGCCGCAGCCTGATCAATCGTTCAGTCATTGCGATTCTCAAAGCTCACCGCTTTGCTCGTCACCGTCAGTCCGACGAAAGCGAGCTGTCCGTCCACGAAACATTCCCGCTGCTCAAAGCGATGAGCGAGCTCAAGCTCGGCGCCGCTTCGGTAGACCTGGGCAAGCTGGCGGCCAAGTTCAAGGCCGAAGGCAATGGCCGTACTGCCGAGCAGTTCGTCCGTGACGAGATGGCCGACGTGGTTGGCCAGCAGAACGCTTCCGCCCGTAAAGGCACCGACGTTGTCCTGTACGGTTTCGGTCGTATCGGCCGTCTGCTGGCGCGCATCCTGATCGAGAAAACCGGTGGTGGCGATGGCCTGCGTCTGCGCGCCATCGTTGTCCGCAAGGGCGCCGAGAACGATCTGGTCAAGCGTGCCAGCCTGCTGCGTCGCGACTCGGTTCATGGTCCGTTCGATGGCACCATCACCATTGATGAAGCCAACAACACCATCACCGCCAACGGCAACCTGATCCAGGTTATCTACGCCAAGGGCCCGAGCGAAGTCGACTACACCCAGTACGGCATCGAAAACGCGCTGATCGTCGACAACACCGGTGTATGGCGTGACGCTGACGGCCTGAGCCAGCACCTGGCTTGCCCGGGCGCTGCCCGCGTGATCCTCACCGCACCTGGCAAGGGCGCGCTGAAGAACATCGTGCATGGCATCAACCATGGCGACATCACCCCTGACGACAAGATCATCTCGGCGGCTTCCTGCACCACCAACGCCATCGTGCCGGTGCTCAAGGCAGTCAACGACAAGTACGGCATCGTCAATGGCCATGTCGAAACCGTTCACTCGTTCACCAACGACCAGAACCTGATCGACAACTTCCACAAGGGCAGCCGTCGTGGCCGCTCCGCGCCGCTGAACATGGTGATCACCGAGACGGGTGCCGCCACCGCAGCCGCCAAGGCGCTGCCAGTGCTCAAGGGCAAGCTGACCGGCAACGCGATTCGCGTTCCTACACCAAACGTGTCGATGGCTATCCTGAACCTGAACCTGGAAAAGGCTACCACTCGCGAAGAGATCAACGAGTACCTGCGCCAGATGGCCATGCACTCGGATCTGCACAAGCAGATCGACTACGTCAGCTCCCAGGAAGTGGTTTCCACCGACTTCGTTGGCTCGCGCCACGCAGGCGTTGTCGACGCTGAAGCAACCATCACCCAAGACAACCGCGTTGTTCTGTACGTTTGGTACGACAACGAATTCGGTTACAGCTGCCAGGTGGTTCGCGTGATGGAAGACATGGCCGGTGTAAACCCGCCAGCATTCCCGCGCTAAGCCTTAGCCGCACATGAAGACGCCCCGACCCTGTCGGGGCGTTTTTGTTTGTGCGGTTTGTAGGAGTGAGCAAGCCCGCTCCTACCGTTCTATCGCATAATACCCGGCCTTGGCGTTGTGTCAGGGCGGAGCATCGGGGGAGACGGTTTTGTTGAGTGGGCGCAAGGGTTCTTTTCTGGTGTTGTTCGTTGCCCTGTCTGGCTGCGGTGCTGGCGACTCCATGGAAAGCTTCGGCGGCCCGACCATGGGCAGCACCTATTCGATCAAGTACGCCCGTCACGCTGGATTACTCGCTCCGGCGGACGTTCAAGTGGAAGTCGAGAAAATCCTCGCCGAAGTCGACCGGCAAATGTCGACCTACCGCAGCGACTCGGACATCGAGCGCTTCAACGCATTACCCGCCAACCGTTGTCAGCCTATGCCTGTGCCAATCCTTGAGTTGGTTCGCGTTGGCGAGGATTTGTCTGTGCAAAGTGAAGGCTCCTTCGATTTGACGGTCGAGCCGTTGCTCAATCTCTGGGGGTTTGGCCCGCAAGCCCGCGAGGAAAAAGTCCCGACCGCCGAAGCGCTCGCCGAGGCACGGCAGCGAGTCGGTCATGGGCACCTGCGCATCGATGGCGATCAGTTGTGCAAGGACGCTGCGGTCGAGGTCGACTTCAACAGCATCGCCGCCGGTTACGCGGTGGATCGCATTGCGGCACAGCTCGAAGCCGCCGGCATTCATAGCTACCTGGCCGAAGTCACCGGCGAACTCAAGGCGGTCGGCAAGAAGCTCGACGGCTCGCCGTGGCGCATCGCACTGGAAGAACCTCGGGATGACAGGCAAGTGGCCGAGCGGATCATCGCCATCGACGGTTACGGTGTATCGACGTCCGGTGACTACCGCAACTATTTCGAGCAGGATGGGCGCCGCTACTCCCACACCTTCGATGCTCGTGCCGGCAGGCCGGTCCTGCATGACCTGGCGTCGGTGACGGTGATTCATCCTCAGGCGTTGATGGCCGATGGCTTGTCGACGCTGTTGCTGATTCTGGGGCCCGAGCGCGGCCGGGATTATGCGCAAAGGAACCAGATCGCTGCATTTTTTGTGATGCGTACCGATACAGGCTTCGTCACATCTACCAGTCAGGCTTTTGATCGCCTGAGTGCCGGAAAAACCCAGTGAACACGGCCCCGATCGCAAGGATTGCTGGCGTTGTAGTGCAGGCAAAACT
Organism: Pseudomonas sp. Irchel s3a18; assembly: GCF_900187535.1. NCBI lineage: Bacteria > Pseudomonadati > Pseudomonadota > Gammaproteobacteria > Pseudomonadales > Pseudomonadaceae > Pseudomonas > Pseudomonas sp. Irchel s3a18. The sequence continues at coordinate 239,226 of NZ_FYDV01000003.1, forward strand.
AGCCTACGACGCTACCAAGGGTTAATGTGCGCGGCGTTGACGCATCTATAGACTGTTCCTGGGTTTTCGACTGACCCCAAATTGTTCCTTCATGCCGCGCCGTCGGCATGATTTAGCCGCGGGTGCCAACGGGGTGCCGCGGCCTGTTCTGAGGAGTACGCATGGCTGTCTACAACTACGACGTGGTGGTGTTGGGTTCCGGCCCGGCGGGAGAAGGCGCGGCAATGAACGCCGCCAAGGCAGGACGCAAGGTGGCGATGGTTGACAGCCGTCGCCAGGTCGGCGGCAACTGCACTCACCTGGGCACCATCCCGTCCAAGGCATTGCGTCACTCGGTCCGACAGATCATGCAGTTCAACACCAACCCGATGTTCCGGGCCATTGGTGAGCCGCGCTGGTTCTCGTTCCCGGACGTGCTCAAGAGCGCCGAGAAAGTCATTTCCAAGCAGGTCGCTTCGCGCACCGGTTACTACGCGCGCAATCGGATTGACGTGTTCTTCGGCACCGGCAGTTTCGCTGACGAGCAAACCATCGAAGTGGTCTGCGCCAACGGCGTGGTCGAAAAACTGGTGGCCAAGCACATCATCATCGCCACTGGCTCGCGCCCGTACCGCCCGGCCGATATCGATTTCCACCACCCGCGTATCTACGATAGCGACACCATCCTCAGCCTCGGCCACACCCCGCGCAAACTCATCGTTTACGGCGCCGGTGTGATCGGTTGCGAATACGCCTCGATCTTCAGTGGCCTGGGTGTGCTGGTTGAACTGGTGGACAACCGTGGCCAGTTGCTGAGCTTCCTGGACTCGGAAATCTCCCAGGCCCTGAGCTATCACTTCAGCAACAACAACATCACTGTGCGCCACAACGAAGATTACGATCACGTTGAAGGCGTGGACAACGGTGTGATCCTGCACCTCAAGTCCGGCAAGAAGATCAAGGCCGACGCCTTGCTCTGGTGTAACGGCCGTACCGGCAACACCGACCAGTTGGGTCTGGAAAACATCGGGGTGAAGGTCAACAGCCGTGGCCAGATCGAAGTCGACGAGAACTATCGCACCTGTATCCAGAATATCTATGGCGCCGGTGATGTGATCGGCTGGCCGAGCCTGGCCAGTGCTGCCCACGACCAGGGGCGTTCGGCCGCTGGCAGCATCGTCGACAACGGCAGCTGGCGCTTCGTCAACGACGTGCCGACCGGGATCTACACCATTCCGGAGATCAGCTCGATCGGCAAGAACGAGCAGGAGCTGACCCAGGCCAAGGTGCCGTACGAAGTCGGCAAGGCGTTCTTCAAGAGCATGGCGCGTGCGCAGATCGCCGGCGAGCCGCAAGGCATGCTGAAGATCCTGTTCCACCGCGAGACCCTGGAAGTGCTGGGCGTGCACTGCTTCGGTTATCAGGCGTCGGAGATCGTGCACATCGGCCAGGCGATCATGAACCAGCCGGGCGACCTGAACACCCTGAAGTACTTCGTCAACACCACGTTCAACTACCCGACCATGGCCGAAGCCTATCGGGTAGCGGCATACGACGGCCTCAACCGGCTTTTTTGAGCGGCTCCGGCCGGTGGCCTGAGCCGGCCGGGGAGACCGATTTCAGCAATTCTCGAGGGTGGCAGTGGCCAAACCGGGAAAGTCTGTAATCAGGCTGTCAACGCCGAAATCAGCGAGCCTGCGCATCAGCGCGGGTTCGTTGACTGTCCACACCGACACATGCAACCCCTGGCGCTGTGCCTTTTCCAGGCGTTCCGGCGTACACAGGGTCCAGTTCAGCGCCAGCATCTCGCAGCCATAACCCTGCGCGACCTTCAGTGGGTCGAGCCAGGCGTATTCGGCCACCAGTCCACGCGACACGTCCGGCACCAGATCCAGTGCGGCCTTGAGCACTTCCCGTGAGCTCGAGGTGATCGTCACCTTGTCCAGCAGGCCGAAACGCTGCGCCATTTCGCGAATCGCCAGTACCGTGGTGGCGGCGCGGGTGCGTGAGGCGCTTTTGACTTCCAGTTGCCAGTGCTCGAAATCGCATTGCTCGAACAGCGTCTCCAGCGTCGGGATCGGGCAGGGCTTGATCCAGCCCGGGCCGCCCTTGCGTGCGTCGTAGGTCACCAGCTCTGCCGCTGTATGCTCGACCACCTTGCCGCGACGGTCGGTGGTGCGCTTGAGTGTCGGGTCGTGGATGACCATCAACTCGCCGTCCATGGACAGGTGCAGGTCCAGTTCGCAACGGCGCACGCCGTGCTTGAGGCATTGCTGGAAACTGCTCAGGGTGTTTTCCGGTGCTTCGCCTTTGGCGCCGCGGTGGCCATAGATGAGGGTCACGGTTGTTCCTTAATTAATTGCCGGATTCGGTGTGCTCGCGTGCCAGGCGTCGTTCTTGGGCCTGTCGCTGCAAGATATAGCGGGCCAGCAATTGTCGCTGGGCATCGGTCAGGTATTGGAACTCGGTGCCGATCGCGAAGGTACCGAAACTCTCCGGTTCACAGTGAGTGACCTTGGCTCGCAACAACAGGCCCAGCGCTTGCGGCATCAACAACAGCTTGATCGCCAGATGGCTGCCGGCCGGGTAGGGGAGGTGGTGCTCGAACTCGATACCGCCTTCCGACAGCACCACGCGCTGCGGCTCATCGAACTTACCGAGCACGGTTTGGGCGACCACCTGACTGAGCAGGTCGATGCGTTTGTTCAGAACTTTCAGGTACGCCGCAGTGTTTCGGTCGCGCTCAGTGATCTGGCGCAGCAAGTGTTGCGACTCGAATTCGCTCAGGTGCAGTTCGCTGAGCAGATTGAACAGCGGGGAAGCATCCTGCAACACTTCCTGGCCTGCGGCTTCGGGGCCGGACAGGGGCTGAATTTCCAGTGCGATCATGTCCTCGATACGGTAGTATTCGCGGCGATCTTCTTCATCTAATGTCGACATGGCGAACCCATGGTAGCGGCGGTGGTCTGAGTGTAAAGCTGGTTATCGACCCCCGCCACAAGGACGTTCCTTTTCCCTCCGAACAAGCCCCGACATGTTCAGACCACTCTTCGTATTTATCGGCACGCGTTATACCCGTGCAAAGCGTCGCAATCATTTTGTGTCATTCATTTCCCTGACTTCGATGATCGGGCTCGCCCTTGGCGTGGTCGTGATGATCGTGGTGCTGTCGGTCATGAACGGCTTCGATCATGAGATGCGCACCCGCGTGCTGGGCATGGTGCCCCATGCGACCATCGAATCCGGTGAAGCCATCAACGACTGGCAAGGCCTGGCCGCCAAGGTCAAGCAGAATCCGCAGGTGCTGGCCGTTGCGCCGTTCACCCAGATGCAGGGGTTGCTGACCAACAACGGCCAGGTCTCCAAGGTGTTGCTCAATGGCATTGATCCTGCGCTGGAGCGGCAGGTGTCGATCATCGACAACTTCATGCAGCAGGGCAAACTCGACGACCTGTCCCCGGGCAGCTTCGGCATCGTGATCGGTGACAAGGCCGCGGCCAAGCTGGGCGTGGGTGTCGGCGACAAGCTGACCTTCGTCGCCCCCGAGGTCACGGTGACGCCGGCCGGGATGTTCCCGCGCATGAAGCGCTTTACCGTGGTCGGCATCTTCCACGTCGGCGCCGGCGAGATCGACGGCTACCTGGGGGTTACCAACCTGCAGGACCTGTCGAAACTGCATCGCTGGAAGCCGGACCAGATCCAGGGCTTGCGCCTGAAGTTCGACGACCTGTTCCAGGCGCCGCGCACGGCGTGGAGCATCGCCCAGCAACTGGGTGACGACCGTTTCTATGCCCGTGACTGGACCCGCACCCACGGCAACCTCTATCAGGCCATTCGCATGGAAAAAGCCATGATCGGCCTGTTGTTGCTGCTGATCGTTGCCGTGGCGGCGTTCAACATCATTTCCACGCTGGTGATGGTGGTCAATGACAAGAAGGGCGACATCGCGATCCTGCGTACCCTGGGCTCCACGCCGGGGCAGATCATGGCGATCTTCATGGTCCAGGGCACGGTGATCGGCGTGGTTGGCACGGCGATCGGCGCGGTGGTCGGCATGTTTGCCGCGCTGAATGTCAGCGCCGCGATCGCCGCCCTCGAGAGCCTGATCGGGCACAAATTCCTTAACGCTGACGTGTACTTCATCGACTACCTGCCTTCGCAGTTGCAGGCCCAGGATGTGTTGATGGTCTGCGGCGCGGCGTTGGTCCTGAGTTTCCTCGCCACCCTGTATCCAGCCTGGCGTGCTGCGCGCACCCAGCCGGCGGAGGCGCTACGTTATGAGTGAGTCGGGCATGAGTGATAAAGCAATCTTGAGTTGCCGCAACCTGGGCAAGTCCTACGAGGAAGGCCCGGAGTCGGTGGTGGTGCTGAACGGTTTGCAGCTGGAACTGCACCCCGGCGAACGCGTGGCGATCGTGGGCACTTCGGGGTCGGGCAAGAGTACCTTGCTCAACCTGCTGGGCGGTCTCGACACGCCAACCGAGGGCAGCGTCTGGCTGGCCGGCGAAGAACTGTCGGCGCTCAACGAAAAGAAACGTGGCCTGTTGCGCAACCGCTCCCTGGGTTTCGTCTACCAGTTCCACCACCTGCTGCCTGAGTTCACCGCTCTGGAAAACGTCTGCATGCCGCTGTTGATCGGCCGCACCGCGATCCCGGAGGCCCGTCAGCGCGCCACGGCGTTGCTGGAGCGGGTAGGCCTGAGCCATCGCCTGGAGCACAAGCCGGCCGAACTGTCCGGTGGCGAGCGTCAGCGCGTGGCCATCGCCCGTGCCCTGGTGAACAACCCCGGGTTGGTGATGCTCGACGAGCCCACCGGCAACCTCGACTCCCACACGGCCCAGGGCATCCAGGACTTGATGCTGGAACTCAGCACCTCGATGCGCACGGCGTTCCTGGTGGTGACCCACGACATGAACCTGGCGCGCCAGATGGACCGTGTCCTGCACTTGCAGGAAGGTTTTCTGACGCCCATCTGATGGGTTGAAACCCGGTGCCTGAAGCGGCACCGGGTCTTTTATTTTTATACGGTGCCCCAGCGAATGTTCAGACCGTTATCGATCTTTATCGGCACGCGCTATACCCGCGCCAAGCGCCGCAATCGCTTTGTTTCGTTTATCTCGATGACCTCGATGATCGGCCTCGCCCTGGGCGTGCTGGCGATGATCGTGGTGCTGTCGGTGATGAACGGCTTCCAGCGCGAAATGAGTTCGCGCATCCTCGGCATGGTGCCCCACGCCACTATCGTCGGGGTCAAGCCGATCGACGACTGGCAGCCGGTGGCAGCGGCCGCGATGAAAAATCCGCAAGTGACCGCCGCCGTACCGTTCACCGAAATGGAAGGCATGCTGTCCTACAAGGGGTCGATGCAGCCGATCCAGATCAGTGGCATTGATCCGGCTCAGGAAGGCAAGGTGTCCATCGTCGCCCAGCACATTGTGCAGGGCCGTCTAGATGCCTTGAAGCCTGGCGAGTTCGGCGTGGTGCTGGGTGAAATCACCGCACGGCGCTTTCGCTTGAACGTCGGTGACAGGATTACCCTGATCGTGCCGGAGGTCAGCACCGCACCGGGTGGGATCACGCCGCGCATGCAGCGGTTGAACGTGGTGGGGGTGTTCAAGGTCGGTGCCGAGCTGGACGGTTCGATGGCCCTGATCCATGTCGCCGACGCCGCGCAAATGCAGCGCTGGGAGCCGAATCAGGTGCAGAGCGTGCGCCTGGCGGTGACAGACCTGTATGCCGCGCCCAAGGTGTCGAGCGATATCGCGGCAAGCCTGGGCAGCGCCTACAAGGCCGATGACTGGACCCATACCCAGGGCAGCCTGTTCAGCGCGATGAAAATGGAAAAGACCATGATCGGCCTGTTGCTGCTGATGATCGTGGCCGTGGCGGCGTTCAACATCATCGCCACCCTGATCATGGTGGTGAACGACAAGGGCGCGGACATTGCGATCCTGCGCACCATCGGCGCCACGCCGCGGCAGATCATGGCGATCTTCATGGTGCAGGGCACGGTGATCGGTGTCGTCGGGACGCTGATCGGCGGCGCCCTTGGGGTGCTCGCGGCGCTGAACGTGAGTGCGCTGGTGGGCTGGGTGGAGCGGGTGAGCGGCCAGCACATCTTCAGCTCCGACGTGTATTTCGTCAGCAACCTGCCCTCGGAGTTGCAGGGCGCCGATGTGGTGTTGATCTGCTCGGCCGGTTTTATCCTGAGCTTCCTGGCCACCCTTTACCCGGCCTGGCGTGCGGCGAAAACCGAACCGGCGAACGCGTTGCGTTATTCGTAAGGCTGATCGTTCCCACGCTCCGCGTCACTAGTGTCCGGTAAACATGTGTCATAGCTGAAGGCTGCCTTGGGCAGCCTTCAGCTTTTCTCGCTCCTGCCTTCGTCGGTCTTTGAATTCTTGGGTAGCAGGCCGTTCATGCAGGACATGAGCGATGCGAACCGTCAGTTCAAATAACGAGCCGGGAAACCCTGAGCGGCGCTGGAAAAGGTGCAACAGCAGGTAGCTGATCAAGGCACTGTAGATCTGTAGGCGCACGGCGTTTTCGGAGAAGGCATAGAAGCGTTTGAGTTTCAGATGTTGCTTGATCCACTTGAAAAACAGCTCGATTTTCCAACGATCTTTGTACAAATCAGCGATTTCTTCAGCGGTTCTCGCGAAGTCGTTGGTCACCAGGATCAGCGGCGTTGCATGCCCCTCGCGTGCAACCACGACACGCCTTACCGGCTCTTCCCAGTAGTCATTCAGACGTTTGCCGCCTAGGTGCTTTTTGCCGAACCGTATGACTTCATCGGTCATGACCACGCTGTGCTCAGCCACATTTGAGTGCTCGTGCAGCACCTTGATATTGGCGTTTTTCTTCAACCGGGTAACGAACAGAGCCCCCTTGGTTTGCAACTGGTGCCACCAGTTGTAATCGCAGTAGCCCTTGTCAAAGACGTAGGTCATGCCGGCCTGAATCGGCATGTCCAACGCGTCACTCAGGTCGTTGACGTTGGCGTGAGTAATGTTCACGTAGACCGGGGCCAACTGCGCCAGATCCAGCCCTACATGCACTTTGAGACCTTGTGTAATGCGGGTTTTCGTCGCGGCAGTCCAATCATCGAAGTGAGGTCCGCGCAAGGTAATGGACGTGGAGTCAATTAAGCTGACCATGGCGCCGACTGCCTTGCGCTGCTGGTGACTGACGCCGCGTAACAGGAGTTCGCAAAGGTCCTGAAACGGCCGGTAGTCACGCTTGTTCAAGGCATCCGACAGTGTCGAGCGAGCAATGGGACCGGCCTGCAGATGGTAGCTATGCGCAGCCAGAGTCTCGGAGAAAGTCGCCAGGGACCGCAGGCTCAAGGCTTGGGTCAGATGGCCGCTGATCAATGTCACCAACAGTTGCCAGGACGTACAGCGTTTGACGTAGTGATCAGCCCGATGCGTTTCGATGGATTGCTGGAAGTACGGGCGCGGGATCGCACTGAGCAGTTGGCCTAAGCGGGTGCTGGAAAACATGAGTCAAAATCGAGTCTGAAATATCCGATTATGACCGAAGGCCGCCAACAGCAAGGGGGAGCAAGCTCCCCCTTCGGTTTTTACCGGACACTAGTGACGCTCCGCGTGGGAACGATCAGGTGCGGGGCAACTCCATCACAAACCGCGTCCAGCCTGGGCCTGATTCGCAACGAATCGTTCCGCCATGGGCGCGGATGATCGACTGGGTAATCGCCAGTCCCAGCCCGGCATGTTCACTGCTGCCTTCACGGCGCGCCGGGTCGGCGCGATAGAAACGGTCGAACAGGCGCGGCAACAAGGCTGCGGGAATGCCTTCCCCGGAGTTTTCGATACTCAGTTGCAGTCCCTTGTCGCCATCGACAATCCGTACCTCAACCGCGCCCTGTGGCGGGGTAAAGCGCAGCGCGTTGTCCAGCAGGTTGGAGAGGGCGCGGCGCAGCATGCTGCGGTCGCCTCGGATGGGCGCGTCACCGTGGCGGGTCAGTCGGACCTGCGCGTCTTCGGCCAGTGGCGCGTAATACTCCAGCAGCAGATCCGCCTCATCGCCCAGTTGCAGTGGTTCACGCTTGGGCATCAATAAACCGTGGTCGGCCTTGGCCAGGTACAGCATGTCATTGACCAGTTGCGCCATCCATTGCAGTTCTTCGAGGTTGCTGTGCAGGGCTTCGCGATAGTCTTCCAGGCCCCGGGGGCGGGTCAGGGTGACCTGGGTGTGGGTCAGCAGGTTCGACAGCGGCGTGCGTAGCTCATGGGCAATATCGGCGGAAAACGCCGACAGTCGCTGGAACGAATCATCGAGCCTGCCGAGCATGGCGTTGAACGTGTGGGCCAGTTCCGCGAGCTCGGCGGGCATCTGGTCTTCAGGCAGGCGCTGGGTCAGGGAGCTGGCGGAGACGCCGGCGGCGACTTCGCTCATGCGCCGCAATGGCCGCAGCCCGCTGCGCGCGGCCCAGGCGCCGAGCAGTGCAGTGGCCAGCGCGCAGAGGCTCACCGTCAGCCAGATCAAGTGCTGCATGCGTTGCAGGAAGTGCTGATGGTGAGTGATGTCGAGCAACAGTGTCAGTTGTGCGGAGTCGGCCCGTTCCGGCTGCAGCGGCGCGCTGTAGACCCGGTAGGCCGTGCCCGCGCTTTGCACGGTATGGAGGCCGGGCTGGGCGGGCAGGTCGGTGGGCAGGTTCGGGCTGCTGTCGAACCATAGGCCGCCGTCGGCGCCACGCACGCGCAACGCCAGGTCGGTCTGGTGGCTCATCTCATCCTGCAATTGTGTTTTGCGCTCGGCAAACAGTACGGGATCGTCGGCGCCCTGCAGTGCACTGCGCAGGGCGATCAGCTTGCCGTCGAGCAGTTGCTGGTCGAGCTCAATGAAATGCGCTTCGCTGGCGCGGCTGAACAGTACGCCGGCAAACAGCGAAACCACTGCGGTGCAGGCGGCAAACAGCAGGGCCAGGCGCGAGCCCAGGGACAGGCGGCGCATCAGGCTGGCCGCTCTTCAAGCACATAGCCCATGCCGCGCACGGTATGAATCAACTTGTTCGGGAAGTCATCGTCGATCTTCAAGCGCAGGCGCCGGATCGCCACTTCAATCACATTGGTGTCACTGTCGAAATTCATGTCCCAGACCTGGGAAGCGATCAGCGATTTAGGCAGCACTTCGCCCTGGCGGCGCAGGAGCATTTCCAGCAGGGCGAACTCCTTGGCGGTCAGGTCGATACGCTGGCCGTTGCGCTCGACCCGTCGGCGAATCAGGTCCAGGCGCAAGTCGGCCAGTTGCAGGCTGGTTTCCTGCGGCGTGGCGCTGCCGCGACGCAACAGGCTGCGCACCCGGGCCAGCAGTTCGGAGAAGGCAAAGGGTTTGACCAGGTAATCGTCGGCGCCCAGTTCCAGGCCGTGGACCCGGTCTTCCACCGCGTCCCGCGCGGTGAGGAATAGCACCGGAATCTCCAGGCCAGCGCTGCGCACGGCTTGCAGGATCTGCCAACCGTCGCGGCCGGGCAGCATCACATCGAGAATCAGCAACGAGTAGTCGCCAGTCAGGGCCAGATGCTGGCCGGTATTGCCATCGGCCACCAGTTCGGCGTTGAAGCCGGCCTCGGCCAGGCCCTGGCGCAAGTAGTGGCCGGTTTTCGGTTGGTCTTCGACGATCAGCAGTTTCATGGGCGACTCGAGTGGGATGGCACGGGTGCGTTATACCGTGGCGGGCGGTCGATCAGCCCAACCTTACAAAGTTGTAATCTGCTTGTCAGCTGCTTGGCAGCGGCGGGACACTAGAGTTTCCCACAGGCTGAACCTCATCTTGTTGGAGTGTAATCATGTTTTTGCGTAATCGACTGGTACTGGCTGGCTGCTTGCTGGTGTTGAGTTTTCCGGTATTTTCCGCGCTGGCACAGACCTACGGGTTCGGCACGCCGGCCCCGGCGGCGAAGGCCACGCGCACCGTTGAAATCGTCATGGGCGATATGTCGTTCAACCCCAAGGCCCTGCAGATCAAGGCCGGCGAGACCGTGCGTTTTGTGCTGATCAATAAAGGCCAGTTGCTGCACGAGTTCAACCTGGGCGACGTGACCATGCATGCCCAGCATCAGGCCGAAATGCTGAAAATGCAGCAAAGCGGCATGCTCACCCCGACCGCGATGAAGACAGCACCCATGGATCACGCGGCCATGGGCCATGGCTCGATGGCCGGCATGGACCATGGCGCGATGAAGCATGACGATCCAAACAGCGTGCTGGTAGAGCCGGGCAAGACCGCCGAGCTGACCTGGACCTTCAGCAAGGCCGGCAGCCTGGAATTTGCCTGCAATATCCCCAGCCATTATCAGGCCGGTATGGTCGGCAAACTGACGGTCAGTCAGTAAGCACTCAAAGGCGGGAGCAAAGGCTGATAGAATCGGCTGATTCTTCAGTCAGGTTTCCGCCATGCATCCCGCAGCCGAACACTCGCCGCTGGGCAAGTCCAGCGAATACATCGCCACCTACACGCCGTCCTTGCTGTTCCCGATCCCGCGCACCGCGAAATGGGCCGAGCTGGGCCTGACGGCCGACACCCTGCCGTACAAGGGCGTGGATTTCTGGAACTGCTTTGAACTGTCCTGGCTGCTGCCATCGGGCAAGCCGGTGGTGGCCATTGGCGAGTTCAGTATTCCGGCGGATTCGCCGAATATCATCGAGTCCAAGTCCTTCAAGCTGTACCTGAACTCGCTGAACCAGACACCGTTCGTCGACACCCAGACACTGCAAGCCACATTGGCGACCGACCTGTCGGCCGCCGCTGGTAAGCCGGTGGGCGTGCGCATTCGTAGTCTGGACGAGGTGCAGGCTGAGGGTGTCGTGGCCTTGCCGGGCGTGTGTATCGATGACCTGGATATCAGTGTCAGCAACTACGAGCATCCGCGCCCGGAACTGCTGCGTTGTGATGCTTCGCGTATCGTTGAAGAGAGCGTGCACAGCCATCTGCTCAAATCCAACTGCCCGGTCACCAGCCAGCCGGACTGGGGCAGCGTGGCGGTGGAGTACCGTGGCGCGGCACTGGATCACGCCAGCCTGTTGGCCTATCTGGTGAGTTTCCGCCAGCACTCGGATTTCCACGAGCAGTGCGTGGAGCGGATCTTCCTTGACCTGCAGCGCTTGTTGAAGCCGGAAAAACTCACGGTGTATGCGCGTTATGTGCGCCGTGGCGGGCTGGACATCAACCCGTACCGCAGTACTGAGGACGTGCAACTGCCGAACCATAGATTGGTCCGTCAATGAAGATTTAGCGTGGGCGATCGTAGTCCAGGCTGAAAAAACGAAAAAGCCCCACCATCGCTGGCGGGGCTTTTTTGCATGCGTTGGGGTCAGATCCCCATGTTGCCCAGGGTCTGCACAATGTTGCGCAAGGTCGCGGCCAGCGCCGGGTGGTCGAGTTCGAAGCGTTCTACGGCCAGGTTCACGCCATCGGACAGGCTGCTGTCCTGTGTGGCGCTTTCCAGTTTGATCTGCGCTTCGATTTTCTGCATCAGTTCCAGCAGGTGGTCACGTTCTTCCTGCGTGAGCGGCGGGTTCTGCTCCAGTTGCTCGCGCAGGGTAGTGAGTTGTTCTTGCAGTTCGCGGGCAGGCATGACGTCTTTCCTTTTATCGATAGGCACTGGCATAGACCGCAAGCGTGGATCAAAGGTCTACGTCTGGCCTTTAGATTAATCCACTGGCGAGCGAAGTGCATGATCTTGATCAACAATGACCGATCAGGGCTTCTCGCCCTTGCGTCGACGCAGGCCGATGTCCGACAGGCAGGTGTCGAGTTCGCCCAGGTGATCGATGACCGAGTGCACGCCCAGGCCGAACAGTTGCAGGGTCGCCTTGCCACGTTTGAGTTCGCGTTCCTGCTGGCTCAGGGCATGCCATTCGTTCGGTGCCAGCCCGCACAATGAACCGCAGGACGCCAGGCCGATGGTCCAGAGTCCGGCGTTGAGGCCCGATTGCAACAGGCGCGGTTCACCGCTGACCAGCACGCAACCGTCCAGGCGATCGATATTGAGCGTCATCAGGGCTTGCCAACAGGCATCGGGAGCGGGCCACTGGCCGACGCTCGGGGTGCGCGGGCTGGCAATGATCCAGTCCGGCAGCGAGACGGCCAGTGCCTGGCTTTGTCTGGGAGGCAACTCCTCGAGCCAGGCACAGGGAATGCCTTGCAGTTGCAGGGAGAGCAGCGCTTGCTCGGCCCCAGGTGTTGGTTGTGCGTGCCGGGTGCAGTTGGCGCCGTCGTGTCGGGTGCGGGCGCCGAAATCCACCAGGCAGCCGCTCAGGCCGAAGAGTATGGCGGTGGGGTGGGGGATGGGGTGTGGGACTGTCTGAGCGTGGGGCATTATTACATCCCTGAAATAATCAGAGAGGTTAAGGCAACAGAGTGACAGTTGAGTGACAAAAAAGGGCCTGATTATAGGCTGATGAGTTGTAGGTGATTTCCCTGAAAGCGGGCATCCGTCTTATACTAGGCGGCTTATTGCCCGGGTTTTGCGAGTCGGGCCAGTACCAACCAAGGAGTTTGCGTCTATGCGCTGGAGCAATTGCCTGGCTCGAGTATGTGTGTTTGCCGGCGTTTTGCTGGTCCCGTTCGCTGCCCAGGCGGCCACCGAAGAAGACCCTTGGGAAAGCATCAACCGCCCCATCTACACCTTCAACGATGTGCTGGACACCTATGCCCTCAAGCCTTTGGCACAGGGTTACCAATTCATCACGCCGCAGTTCCTTGAAGACGGCATTCACAATATGTACCGCAACATCGGTGACGTCGGCAACCTGGCCAACGACATCCTGCAGGCCAAGCCACACGCCGCGGGTGTCGACACCGCGCGCCTGATGCTCAACACCACCCTGGGCCTGGCCGGCTTTTTCGATGTGGGCACCAAGATGGGCCTGCAGCGCAACGACGAAGACTTCGGTCAGACCCTGGGCTATTGGGGCACGCCCAGCGGTCCTTACGTGATGCTGCCGTTCTTCGGTCCGAGCACACTGCGTGATGCGCCGTCCAAGTACATCGACGGCTATGCCCAGCCTTACCGCTACATGAACGACATTCCGGCGCGCAACATGGCGATCGGCATGGACGTGATCGACACCCGCGCCAGCCTGTTGTCGAGCGAGAAGCTGATCAGCGGCGACAAGTACGTGTTCATTCGTAATGCCTACCTGCAAAACCGTGAATTCAAGGTCAAGGACGGCCAGGTTGAAGACGATTTCTGAATCGACTCCGGCATGACAGGAAGGCGGCCTGATGGCCGCCTTCTTTGTCTGAATCGTCGTTCAATTCATTGTGAAGTCGCCGGTATTGTCCCCCTTGAACCATGCCATCTCGGTATCGGCTTCAAGACCCGGTTGCCTCCGCATCCATCGCATGCGGCTGAAATCGCGCTTTTCACGGTAGCCACGACCGGTTTGGCTCATGGGGACGATCCTTCCATTGTGTCGCGGATTTAACCGTTCTTATAACTCCTGGTGATTTGCAACGCAAAGACGCCGGATGACCATCGGCGCAAGCTTGAAACACCTCGCGGATGGGAGTACCGTCTGCGCCTTAGAAGGGCACCTCTGATGAACACGTGTGTAGGGCAAATGCTCGAAAGCAGTGCAACAGAGAGGCTAGAAAGCGAATCCAGTAGTGTGCGCCGGGCCAATTGCCCCGCCAGCTACGCCAACCTAATTCTGGCGCCGTTTGCCCACATGCAAAAAACCAGTGCCACGCTGCTGATAATCGATGACGACGAAGTAGTGCGCGCGAGTCTCGCGGCCTATTTGGAAGACAGTGGGTTCAGCGTCCTTCAGGCCAGCAATGGCCAGCAGGGGCTCGCGGTATTCGAGCAAAATCAACCCGATCTCGTGATCTGCGATCTGCGCATGCCGCAGATGGGCGGGCTCGAACTCATTCGTCAGGTGACCGACCTTTCGCCGCAAACCCCGGTGATCGTGGTATCCGGTGCCGGCGTGATGAACGACGCGGTCGAAGCCTTGCGCCTGGGCGCGGCGGATTACCTGATCAAGCCGCTGGAAGACCTGGCCGTGCTCGAGCACTCGGTACGCCGGGCGCTGGACCGCGCGCGACTGCTGGTGGAAAACCAGCGCTATCGCACCAAGCTCGAAACCGCCAATCGCGAGCTCGAAGCCAGCCTCAACCTGTTGCAGGAAGACCAGAACGCCGGGCGTCAGGTGCAGATGAACATGCTGCCGGTCAGCCCTTGGGCGATCGACGAGTTCAAGTTTGCCCACCAGATCATTCCGTCGCTGTACCTGTCGGGCGATTTTGTCGACTACTTCAGGGTCGACGAGCGTCGGGTAGCCTTCTACCTGGCGGACGTTTCGGGGCACGGCGCGTCCTCGGCATTCGTCACGGTGCTGCTGAAGTTCATGACCACGCGCTTGCTGTTTGAATCCAAGCGTAATGGCACCTTGCCGGAATTCACCCCTTCAGAAGTCCTCGGCCATATCAACCGGGGCCTGATCAGCTGTAAGCTGGGCAAACATGTCACGATGGTCGGTGGCGTCATCGACGAGGAGACGGGTTTGTTGACCTATAGCATCGGCGGACACCTGCCGTTGCCAGTGTTGTACACGCCAGACAGCGTGGGTTACCTCGAGGGTCGCGGTCTGCCGGTGGGCTTGTTCAACGAAGCCACCTACGAAGACCACGTCATCAAGCTGCCGCCGGTGTTCAGCCTGACGCTGATGTCCGACGGTATTCTGGACCTTTTGCCAGAACCCACACTCAAAGAAAAAGAAGCCGCCTTGCCGCAACGGGTGAGATCGGCGGGCGGCAGCCTGGACGGTCTGCGGCAGGTTTTTGGATTGGCCACGCTAGGGGAGATGCCGGATGATATCGCCCTGTTAGTGTTGAGCAGGAATCTTCAATGAGTACCGGTAGAATCCAGTTCGCCGAGCAGGACGGCACCTTCGTCCTGAAGTTCGTCGGTGAAGTTCGCCTGACCCTGTGTTCGGCGTTGGATGCGACTATAGAGCGGATCTTCACCGCGTTGAACTTCAACGCGATCGTGATCGATCTGACCGAAACCCGCAGCATCGACAGCACCACGCTGGGCCTGCTGGCCAAGCTGTCGATCATGTCGCGGCAAAAGGTCGGCCTGCTGCCGACGGTCGTCACCACCCACGAAGACATCACCCGTCTGTTGGAGTCCATGGGCTTCGAGCAGGTGTTCAACATCGTTGACCGGCCGGTGCCATGCCCTGAGTGCCTGACCGACCTGCCAGACCAGGACCAGTCCGAAGAAGTGGTGCGGATCAAGGTGCTTGAGGCACACAAGATCCTCATGGGCCTGAACGACTCCAACCGCGAAGCGTTCCACGACCTGGTGAATGCCCTGGAGCGTCACTGATCTCAGATAACTGAGTGCCTGTGGCGAGGGAACTTGCTCCCGCTGGGCTGCGTAGCAGGCCTGAAAAATCAGCGTACAAAAAAGGGCGAACCTGTGAGGGTTCGCCCTTTTTGCACTGGCTAGGCCTGAATCACAACTTGGCCTGCAACAGCGCCTCCAGCTTCTCCTGGTCCCGCGCGAACTGGCGAATGCCTTCGGCCAGCTTCTCGGTCGCCATCGCGTCTTCATTCGATGCCCAGCGGAACTGCGCTTCGGTCAGGCTCTGGCGCGCTTCACCGGCGTGGCCTGGTGCCAGCTTGCGTTCCAGCTTGCCGGTGTCGGCCGCCAGCTTCTCGATCAGGTCCGGGCTGATGGTCAGGCGATCACAGCCGGCCAGTTGCTCGATTTGATTGAGGTTGCGGAAGCTCGCGCCCATGACAACGGTCTTGTAGTCATTGGCCTTGTAGTAGTTGTAGATGCGCGTCACCGACTGCACGCCCGGATCATCGGCGCCGGTGTAGTCGTTGCCGTTGGCCTTCTTGTACCAGTCGTAGATGCGGCCCACGAACGGCGAAATCAGGAATACACCGGCCTCGGCACAGGCAATCGCCTGGGCGAAGGAGAACAGCAGGGTCAGGTTGGTCTGGATGCCTTCCTTTTCCAGTTGCTCGGCGGCGCGAATGCCTTCCCAGGTGGAGGCGATCTTGATCAGCACGCGGTCGCGGCCAATGCCGGCCTTGTCGTACAGCTCGATCAGGCGGTGCGCGCGTTTGAGCATCGCGTCGGTGTCGAACGACAGGCGCGCATCCACTTCGGTGGAAACACGCCCCGGAATCACTTTCAGAATCTCCTGGCCCACCGCAACAGCAAAGCGGTCACTGGCCAGGCCGACATCGCCCTTGCAGTCATGGACGCAGGCGTTCAGCAGCTCGGCATAAGCAGGAATGGCGGCCGCCTTGAGCAGCAGGGACGGGTTGGTGGTGGCATCCACCGGTTTAACGCGGGCGATAGCCTCGAAGTCGCCGGTATCGGCCACGACGGTGGTGATTTGTTTGAGTTGTTCCAGCTTGGAAGTCATGAGCGTGCTCTATCCTGTGGGTCTGTTGACATTACCCGAGCGCTGACAGCCACTCAAGGGCGCGAATGCGTAACAACGGCCTGGGCGGCAACTACCTGGAAACAGGTGTTTGAAAGGCCCGGCGCTATCCGTTAACTACGATGTCGAAACAGACCACAGGTTCAATACAAACGACGGTCAGCGCCCCTCGAGCAGCGCCGCCGCCTGATCCAGCAACGCCAGCGGCTCCTTGGCCTTGTGGATGTCCACCGACAGCAGCTGGCGAAACTTGCGTGCCCCCGGAAACCCGGTGCCCAGGCCCAGCACGTGCCGGGTGATATGGTGCATCGCGCCACCCGCGTCCAGGTGCGCAGCGATATACGGTCGCAACTGCGCCAACGCTTCAGCGCGGCTAATCACCGGCGCAGTGCTGCCGAACAACTGCTGGTCCACCTCGGCCATCACATAAGGGTTGTGATACGCCTCGCGGCCCAGCATCACCCCGTCAAAGGTCTGCAAATGCTCGCGGCAGGCCTCCAGCGTCTTGATCCCGCCGTTGAGAATGATCTCCAGCTCCGGGAAATCCGCCTTTAGCTGCGCGGCCACGTCATACCGCAGCGGCGGAATATCCCGATTCTCCTTCGGCGACAAACCCTCGAGAATCGCAATCCGCGCATGCACGGTAAAACTGGTGCAGCCGGCATCTCGCACCGTACCGACGAAATCACACAGCTCGGCATAACTGTCGCGGCCATTGATCCCGATCCGGTGCTTCACCGTCACCGGAATCGACACCGCGTCGCGCATCGCCTTCACGCAATCGGCCACCAACTGCGGATGCCCCATCAGGCACGCGCCAATCATATTGTTCTGCACCCGATCACTCGGACAGCCGACGTTGAGGTTCACCTCGTCATAACCGTGCTCTTGCGCCATGCGCGCGCAGGCCGCCAGATCCAGCGGAACACTACCCCCCAACTGCAACGCCAACGGATGCTCGGCCTCGTCGTGACGCAGGAAACGCTCGTGATCGCCGTTGAGCAGGGCGCCCGTGGTGACCATTTCGGTGTAGAGCAGCGCATGCCGGGAGAGCAGGCGCAGGAAGAAACGGCAGTGGCGGTCGGTCCAATCCATCATCGGGGCCACACTGAAGCGGCGGGAGAGGGCTGGATGGGTGGTTGGAGCGAGATCTAGAGGCATTGGGGTGTCTTTGGATTGCATTTTCAGCTGGGCACAGAAATGAACAGCGGACTGGGCTTGGCTAGAGAAATTGGCAGGTGGAACAAAGACGAGAGTTTATCAGGATTGGAGGATGCCAGGCAGCGAACAGCGCAGTGCTCTGCGATAGGGGCTGCGCTGAATATTCGCCTATCGAGACAGCTAACTTGGCGGGCACGAGTCGAATGACAGGGGTATCGCTGCGCTCAACCCATCCTGCGTACAGCTCACACTCCATACCATTGCATTATAGGGCTGTTCAGATTGGTTATATCCGCGCTCCAACATTCGGCTACCGTGATCATTAATACGGTGTGTTGAAGCGATGTTTGCCTCTGCTGCGATACACCCACAGCCCCCAAGCACGAGGAAACCATGATGAGCTCCCACAAAGCTGTCGCTGTTTCTCTGGCCTTGCTCAGCGCAGCCTTCATGGCATCTGCAGCCCAGGCCGAGGGAGCGGGTTTGATTACCGCCACCCCATCCGAACTCAAGTGGACAGCGGCACCGTCGGTGGGGCCCGGTGCGATGATCGCAGTGATTGAAGGTGATCTGAAAGCCGCCGAGCCCTTCACTCTGCGCTTGAAGCTGCCGGCAAATACGAAAATCGGCGTGCATACCCATCCCGTGACCGAACGCGTAACCGTTATCTCGGGCACTTTCTACTTCGCCACCGGCGACAAATTCGATTCGGCACAGGCCAAAGCCTATCACCCGGGCGACACCCTGATCATTCCCGTCGGCATGTCGATGTATGGCGCCAGCCGAGAACAGGAAACCGTACTCCAACTCCACGGCACGGGGCCTTGGGGGATCACCTACCTCAACCCGGCGGACGACCCCAGGAACAGCAAGATGTAGCGAGCGTTCTCGCCTGAATGGGTAGCCGGTTAGCTGGAGTTTCGGGACAAGGTCTGACTGCGGCAACACGCCCGGCGTGTTGCCGCAGTCCTCAGTCGGCTGTGGAAAGCCCATGCTTGTGTGCGTAGGCGTACAGATCTATGCGGTTCGTCAGGCCCAGCTTGCTATAGATCGATGTCAAATGGTTGCGCAGCGTGTGCTCGCTGATGTGCAGCCTCTCGGCCACCAACTTGCCAGGGGCGGAGGGGTCGCTGGCCAGCGATGCAATGGTCTGGTGCTCGCGGCGCGTTAGCTTGGCGATTTTTTGCTGCTCCGGGTCTTTATCGCGCTCGGCTTTCTTGCGCGCCAGTTCAAGAAAGATACGGCTGGTCGCATTGCGGTCAATCCAGAGTTCGCCGTCATGCACTTTTTCTATGGCTTTGAGCAATGTGGATGCGGATGCCGACTCCCGCTTATCCACCACGCCACGTGCACCCGCCAGCACCGCACGGTCATGCAGCGCCACGTCGCTCGACCCTGTCACCACCAGAATCCTGGCTTTGGTCTGGCTGTGCAAGTCGGCCAGCGACTCGATACAGTCCTCGCCGTCCAGGTCCAGCACCACCACATCTGGCGCGTCTTGGTGCAGCGAAAGCAGGTATTGCGCCACCGACGCCGCCGAACCCAGCAGCGCCAACCTCGGTTGAGCGCTTTCCACCAGACGCTCAAGGCCCCAGGCCACGAGCGGTAGAGCGACTAACTGGACTTGAATTGGCATGCGGGATGCTGCCTCTTTAGGCGGGTTGTGTTAGCTGCTCATGATAGCAATCGTTGCAGCCTGTCGCTTTTTTCTATAGCGCTTCAGGCAGCCCCTCCCATGACATTTGTCCCATAAAACACTGTTTTCATGGGGGATTGACTCCCAGAAAAAAGGGATAGCGCGCTCATGTAAAAAACAGTGGTCGTTTTTAGACTGCAACCATGAAAGACGCATACCGAACTGAGCCCCGTGAACAAGTCACCCTGTCGCTGCAACTGACCGGCGGGAGCGAAGGTGTCACCCGTGACATCAGCGCCTCCGGTTTGTATTTCGAAACCGATAGCGAGCAGCAGGTGGGTAGCTTGATTGACTTCGAGATCGAACTCGACACCCCCGGCGGCCCCATGAAGTTCAAGGCGCAAGGACAAATCGTGCGCATTGAGCCACAGGGCGGCAGGACCGGGGCGGGCGTGAAGCTGCTGGCCAGCCGGCTGGTGCCGGTGGAGTGAGCTGTTCGTGGGTTGAGGAAGAATCGGCTTGTGGCGGTTAGCGGCCACAGCGGTTTTTTACTCGGAGTGACATTCTTGGGAGAAAGACATGGCTAGCACCACTACTACCAGCGGCGGAACCGTTACCTCGTTTTCCAACACGCCCCAGGCGAAGGATGACATCTTCACCACCACTGAAGATCTGCTGGGAGTCGTGTATTGGGACGTCATGTCTAATGACCTCGGCGGCAGCGCGAAGACACTCTGGTCACTCGACAACGCGGACAGTCTTTCTACTGCCACCAAGACTTATGCTCCGGCCGACCTCCTGACCCAGGATACGGCGAGGGCTGAGGCGACGAGTTCTGACACCAGTTTGAATGGTGCAAAGATCTGGATCACCTCGGACGGTAAGGTCGGCTACGACGCCGCTACTTTGTCGGGTGCTTTCAAGATACAACTCCAGGCGCTTGCTGCTGGCGAGCTCCTGACGGACAGCTTTACCTATGCGATTCGTCTCGGCAACGGAACGCTCGGTTGGGCCACCACGACGGTGCAGTTTTCGGGCGTGAATGATGGTGTGACGATGAGCATCGGCGCGCAGGCCAGCATGGTGACCGAAGACGCCGTTAGCACGGCGAGCACGACCGACTCGCCGACGGCCAGCGGCACGATTGCCTTTAACGACGTCGACCTGAGCGACACGCACACGGCGACGTTCGCGCCGGCGGGGGACAACATCACTTATCTTGGTACGTTCGCGCTCTCGCCGGTAAGCGAAGCCGCGAACGAGGCCAACGGTTCGGTGCAATGGACGTACAACCTGAGCAATGCGGCGGCGCAGTACTTGGCCCAGGGACAGGCAGTGACCGAAACTTACCGGGTCACCATCAGCGATGGTCATGGTTCGTCGGTAACGCAGAATGTGACCATCACCATCACCGGCACCAATGACGCGCCGACGGTGACGGCGGCAGAGGTCGAAAGCGGTGCGGTGGCCGAAGACGGCACCACGGTGGCCAGCGGCAGCTTCGCCTTCGGCGACGTGGACCTGGCCGATGATGCACATGTGGCCAGCGTGAGCGCGCCGACCGGTACGCTGGGTACGCTGGTAGCCAATGTGAGCGACGAGAGCACAGGCGACGCTGCGGGCAGCGTGGGCTGGACCTATACGCTGAGCAACAGCGCGGCGCAGTACCTGGCCGAGGGCCAGATCAAGACCGAAGTGTTCACGGTGACGCTGACCGACGACTTCGGGGCGACGGTGACCAAGGACGTGACGATCACCCTCACCGGGACCAACGACCAGCCGACACTGACGATCACCGACACGACCGGGGCAATGAACGAAGGCAACGCGGCAGCCACGCTGAGCGACAGCGGTGTGCTGAGCTTCGCCGACCTGGACAGCAATGATGTGGTGACCGTCAGCCAGACCTCCAACGACGACATCGCCTGGAGCGGCGGTACCCTCGACGCGGCGCAGGCCGCAGCGCTGGTGGCGGGCTTCTCGGTCGATCAGGGCAGCTGGAACTACAGCAGCAGCCAGCACCTGGACTTCCTGCGCGCCGGCGAAACCATCAGCTTCTCCTACGCCGTGATAGCCAGCGACAACAGCGGCGCGGCTAACGCGACCTCGGCAACACAGACGGTGACGATCACCCTCACCGGGACCAACGACCAGCCGACGCTGACCATCACCGACACGACCGGTGCAATGAACGAAGGCAATGCGGCAGCCACGCTGAGCGACAGCGGTGCACTGAGCTTCTCGGACCTGGACAGCAATGACGTAGTGACGGTCAGCCAGACCTCCAACGACGATATCGCCTGGAGCGGCGGTACCCTCGACGCGGCGCAGGCCGCGGCGTTGGTGGCCGGCTTCTCGGTCGATCAGGACAGCTGGAACTACAGCACTAGCCAGAACCTGGACTTCCTGCGTGCCGGTGAAACCATCAGCTTCTCTTACGCCGTGGTGGCCAGCGACGACAGTGGCGCGGGCAACGCGGCCTCGGCGACGCAGACGGTGACGATCACCCTTACCGGCACCAACGACCAGCCGACGCTGACCATCACCGACACGGTCGGGGCGATGAACGAAGGCAACGCCGCAGCCACGCTGAGCGACAGCGGTGTGCTGAGCTTCGCCGATCTGGACAGCAATGACGTAGTGACCGTCAGCCAGACCTCCAACGACGACATCGCCTGGAGCGGCGGTACCCTCGACGCGGCGCAGGCCGCAGCGCTGGTGGCGGGCTTCTCGGTCGATCAGGACAGCTGGAACTACAGCAGCAGCCAAAACCTGGACTTCCTGCGCGCCGGCGAAACCATCAGCTTCTCCTACGCCGTGGTGGCCAGCGACGACAGCGGCGCGGCTAACGCGGTCTCGGCGACGCAGACGGTGACGATCACCCTTACCGGCACCAACGACCAGCCGACACTGACGATCACCGACACGACCGGTGCGATGAACGAAGGCAACGGCGCAGCCACGTTGAGCGACAGCGGTGTGCTGAGCTTCTCGGACCTGGACAGCAATGATGTGGTGACGGTCAGCCAGACCTCCAACGACGACATCGCCTGGAGCGGCGGTACCCTCGACGCGGCGCAGGCCGCGGCGCTGGTGGCCGGCTTCTCGGTCGATCAGGACAGCTGGAACTACAGCAGCAGCCAAAACCTGGACTTCCTGCGTGCCGGCGAAACCATCAGTTTCTCCTTCGCCGTGGTGGCCAGCGACGACAGCGGCGCGGCTAACGCGACCTCGGCAACACAGACGGTGACGATCACCCTCACCGGGACCAACGACCAGCCGACACTGACGATCACCGACACGACCGGGGCAATGAACGAAGGCAACGCCGCAGCCACGCTGAGCGACAGCGGTGCGCTGAGCTTCGCCGATCTGGACAGCAATGACGTAGTGACCGTCAGCCAGACCTCCAACAATGACATCGCCTGGAGCGGCGGTACCCTCGACGCGGCGCAGGCCGCGGCGCTGGTGGCGGGTTTCTCGGTCGATCAGGACAGCTGGAACTACAGCAGCAGCCAAAACCTGGACTTCCTGCGCGCCGGCGAAACCATCAGCTTCTCCTACGCCGTGGTGGCCAGCGACGACAGCGGCGCGGCTAACGCGGTCTCGGCGACGCAGACGGTGACGATCACCCTTACCGGCACCAACGACCAGCCGACACTGACGATCACCGACACGACCGGTGCGATGAACGAAGGCAACGGCGCAGCCACGCGGG